>NZ_SCOC01000014.1:0-138224 GCF_005502615.1 Gordonia sp. ALPHA1B1
CCTTCTGAGCTGGAATGTTTTGTTGTCTCAACACCACCAATCATTCCAGCTCAGAGGGCATTTTCACGTTATCGACACCCCGCACCCATCCACGGATCCAGGCTCAGGGAGCAGAGAGAGACGGCACCGCTTTACCCGACAGACCAACGGTTCTGCGGTTCGTTCGGACTAGGGAGCGGGATGATTCGTCGTCGATGGCACCCCCCTTCGACATGCGGCTGTTTCCTCAAATGTGTTGCGGCTCCAGACGATCAATTCATGTGACCGTACTGGTCTCGATCGCCTGTGGTCGGCCGGCCGACTCCACCTCGATCCGCCGCGGCTTGGCCTTCTCGGCGACCGGGATGGTCACGGTGAGAACGCCGTTGTCGTAGCGCGCCGAGATGGCCGCGCTGTCGATGGCGTCGCCGAGAGTCAGTTGGCGGCGGTAGGTTCCGGAGAATCGTTCGCTCGTCAGCCACTGCACACCCTCGTCGGACGGTGTGCTCCGCTGGGCGGAGAGGGTGAGGACCCCGTTGTCGACGCTGACGTCGATGGAGCCGGGATCGGCGCCGGGCAGATCGGCGACGAGTAGGTAGTGGTCCTCGACCTTGTACAGGTCCAGGGGCATGAAGCGGGGAGTGCGGGCAGTTCCGGCCGCTGAACCGGTCATCATGCCTCGGGTCCAGGCATCCATGTCGGAAAAGGGATCGAAACGAAGCACAGCAGTTCACCTCCTGATTCTCAAGGCTGCTCGCCACCCGTTAGACGAGCAGTTCATCGCTGTACTGCCAACGAAGATAGCACCGGATCCGGCACTCGTCTAGCACTTTGGAGGTGAGAGTGCCAGATTTTTCCGGGGTCCGAAGACGACGCCGCCCGACCGCGAGTTCGACTGTGCCGGAGTGGGTCCGGTCTGCGCCGGCGTGGCTGCCGGAGGGTCGAACGACGCGATCGGGCGGGGTCGGGGCAGGGTCAGTCGGTGAGCTCGGTGGCGTCGATGCTGAACCCGGCGTTGCGGAGACGGTCGATGAGGGCGTCGCCCATCGCCACGGCGGTCGTCAGCACTCCGGCCCGCTTGGGCAGGTGGTCGCGGTCGAGGGCCAGTGCCAGTGCGCTCTCGGCGAGCATCACCGCGGTGGCCTTGTAACCGGGGTCGCCCTGGGCGCGCATCCGGGCCTTGTAGCGTCGTCCGGTGGTGGTCCGTGTGAACGTGTCGACCACGAAATAGCCGTTCTCGCGGGCCTTTTCGCTGGGTCCGTCACCGGGCTTCGGCAACACGCGGTCGAGGACACGTCGCGTGGGGCCGAAACTCATCGCTCCCATGAACGCGCCGGTACCGACCGCGACAGCGCCGGCGATCAGGGTCGACACCGCGGGGACGCCGCCGACGCTCATCGTCTCCGCGTAGTGGAAGTCCTTGCCGTAGGCGTTGTCCAGCAACGCATTCGATCGCCGCACGATCCGGGTGTTGTGGGCGGCCATGAAGAAGGGGGCGAGGGTGCCGCGCAGCGACGGGTCGACCTTCTTGGCGTTGATGATGGACAGGTCGCTCGGTTCGTCGGACAGGCTGACCCGCGGGACCTCGCCGGGGCCGCCCGAGAGGGCCTGTGGGTTGAGCATGAGCCGCCGGGACTGGGCGTTGCGGGCCTCCTCGGCGATGACCCGCATCGAGTCGATCGTTCCGCCGGAGATCCCGCCGCGGAACGACGCGACGACGAGGGTCGTGTCGGTCATCTCGCCGGCGGCGTCGTCGGAGACCTTGCGGTGCAGCGCGTAGGTGGTGATGTCGGAGGGCACGGAGTCGAAGCCGCAGGAGGGCACGATGCGTGCCCCGGAGGCGGCGGCGACGTCGTGGACCTTGTCGATCGCGTATCGCACGAACGGCACCTCGCCGGTGAGGTCGACGTAGTCGGTTCCGGCGGTGGCCGCCGCCACGATGAGGGCCTCGCCGTACTTGAGGTAGGGGCCGACGGTGGTGCAGACGACCTGGGTGCGCGCGACCATCGCGTCGAGCGCCGCGGGGGATTCCGCGTCGGCGATGATCAGCGGCCAGTCGTGTGCGCGCAACGGCAGGCGCTTGCGGGCGTCCGTCAGCTTCGACCGGTTGCGGCCCGCCAGCGCGATCTTCGTACCGATCGGGGCGTGGTCGGCCAGATACCGTGCCGTGAGTTCGCCGACGAAGCCGCTGGCGCCGTAGACCACGACGTCGAACTCGCGGCCGTGGGAGGTGGATGATGTGGTGTCGGTGTTCGATTCCCCGCTCATCTTCCCGACCTTACGTGGGACCGGGGTCACACGTAACCGTCGAGTCGGGTGTGACGGTCACGACGCCCGCCGAGCGGCGAGGCGCGCGGCGAAGGGCGCCACGAACAGCATGAGCAGGACGCGCAGGATCTGGGCGGCCACGACGAACGCGACGTTCCCGCCCGCCCCGGTGGCCGCGGCGAGGACGGCGTAGATCCCGCCCGGAGTGGTCGCGAGATAGCAGTCGAACATCGACTCGCCGGTCCACGCGGACAGCACGACCCCCAGCAGGGCGCAGCCGGCGCCGATGACGAGGATCAACACCAGCGCCAGCGGCAGGACACGGCCGATCGCACGCAACCGCGGCATCGTGAATCCGAGGCCCGCCTGCCAGCCGATCACCGCGTAGGCGACCGCGAGCAGTGCGGGGGACACCTCGGCGGAACCGGCGATCCCGGTCAGTTCGGCCGCGGTGGCCAGCGCCAGCGGACCCAGCAGACCGGCTGCGGGCATGCGCAGCAACCGGCCGAGCGGGATCCCGACGCCCAGGCACACCGCCAGCAGTAGCAGTCCCCAGCCCTGATTCTGCAGCGTTTCCGCCGACCAGGCGTCGGATCCCGGTGCGACGGCTCCGTTTGCGGCACCGAACACGAGCGAGGCGACCACCGGGATGGTGACGGTGACCAGCGCGACGCGCAGGTACTGGATGACCGCAACCATCCGTTCGTCGCCGCCGAACTCGCGGGTCAGCGCCACCAGCCCGGACGCGCCGCCCGCGACGAGCGCGAGCGAGCCGGTCAGGGAGTCGACGTCTCGGTGCAGCCCGAGCAGGGCGCCGCAGGCGATCGAGATGACCAGTGTCCCCAGGCCGATGACGAGCACCGGGAACCACGACGACCCGAGTCCGCCGACGGTCTCGGGCTCGGCCATCGTGCCGATGAAGACGCCGAGGACACCCTGCGACGCCACGAACGCCCATCGCGGGACGATCGGGTCGTCGGATTCGTCGGCGTCGGTGTTCGTCCGGCCGGGCGCGCGGCCGGCGATCGCGAGAGCACCCGCGACCACGAGCCCCGCGAACAGGGCGGCGGCGTCGACCTCGAGGAGCTCCAGAACGAGCGTCGCGACCGCGGTGAGGAGTACCAGCACTGTCCAGCGACGCACTGGCTCCACAGTAGGCCCGCCGCCGGGAGCGGAGCGAGCGGGACCTCAGACCGGCCGGGCGGTCCCGACGGTCAGCGCGCCGAACGGCTTCGGTACGCCGGGCTGATAGAACGCATCGACCGGCCCGAGTGCGAAGCCGGCGGCGGTGAGCTCGGCGCGTACGTCGCGGGTGAGATGGCAGCCGCCTGCGACGCGTTTCTGGATCGGTTCGAGTCGGCGCTGCCACCGCCGGACGCGGGCGTCGGGGGCGGAACCGTGTTCGAGGAATCCGAGTTGTCCGTCCGGACGCAGCACGCGGCGGAGTTCGGCGAGCGCCGCCTGGTGGTCGGGGATGGTGCACAGGGTGAAGGTGGTGAGCGCGGCGTCGAACGAGTCGTCGTCGAACGGCAGTCGTTGGCCGTCGAGTCCGGCACGTTCGATGGGCACCGGGGAGGTGGCGACGCGGTCGGCGGCCATCGACCATCCGACGGTCGACGGTTCGACGGCCGCGACCTCGGTGAGCCCGGCCGGGTAGACGCCGACGTTGAGGCCCGAGCCGAAGCCGATCTCGATCATCCGGCCGGACAACGACGCGCAGGCCCGCGCCCGCAGCGGGGTCAACGCCGCCATGCCGCAGGTGCGCTCGATGAGGTGCGGCAGGACTCGATCGTCGTAAAAGCCCACGTGACGAGGGTAACCCCGCTCCCCGCCGCGATGTGTGGACTCGGGAGAGCACTAGGCTTGTGGGATGAACCGACCGGCCCAGAACGCCCCCGGGCCCAACCCGTCCACACTGCAGGCCCGGGTCATCGTCGACGAGATGATCCGCGGCGGTGTCCGCGAGGCCGTGCTGTGTCCGGGGTCGCGCAACGCGCCGCTCGCCTTCGCCCTCCACGCCGCCGACGCCGCCGGGCGATTGCGTCTGCACGTGCGGATCGACGAGCGCTCGGCGGGTTATCTGGCTCTGGGGCTCGCGGTGTCGTCTGGACAGCCCGTCCCCATCGTGATGACCAGCGGCACCGCCGTGGCGAACATGGGACCGGCGGTCTTCGAGGCCAACTATGCGCGGGTGCCCCTGGTCGTCGTCAGCGCCAACCGGCCGTACGAGCTGCTCGGTTCCGGCGCCAACCAGACCGTCGAACAGTTCGGCATCTTCGGGACCCAGGTGCGCGCGGCGATCAGTCTCGGCCTCGCCGAAGAGGATCTCGACACCAACAGCCAGTGGCGGTCGGCGGTCGGTCGCGTGCTCGCCGCCGCCCGGGGCGCGCGTACCGGCAACGCCGGCCCGGTGCAGTTCGACATCCCGCTGCGCGAACCGCTGGTCCCCGACCCGGACGAACTGGCCGGCCCCGACCCGTCGACCGACCTCGGCTCCTTCTCCGGCCGGCCCGGCGGACTGCCCTGGACGCAGGCGCCCGTCGGCAAGCTCGACGTCCCGCTGCCCATCGACCTGTCGCTGGACACCGTGGTCGTGTCGGGGCACGGGTCGGGCATCCACCCGGTTCTGGCCGGGATCCCCACCGTCGCCGAACCGACGGCACCGCGGCCGGCGACGCCGCTGCATCCGCTGGGCCTGAACTCCGTCCGGCCCCAGCAGGCGATCATCTGCGGCCGGCCGACGCTGCACCGCGGGGTGTCCCGCCTGCTCGCCGACCCCGAGGTCCGCGTCTACGCGCTGACCACCGGTCCGCGCTGGCCCGACGTCTCCGGCAACGTCTACGCGACCGGCACCCGGATCGAGGTCGTCGGCGAGCCGCGCGAGGACTGGCTCAAGGAGTGCGCGGCGGTACAGGAGCGGGCGGCCTTCGCCGTCACCGCCGAACTCGACGAGCCGGGCCCGGCCACCGGGCTCCACGTCGCACGGGCGGTCAGCGACGCCATGGCCGCCGGCGACCAACTCGTCGTCGGCGCCAGCAACCCCATCCGGGACATCGCCCTGGCCGGCCGGATCACCGACGGGGTGCGGGTCCTCTCGAACCGCGGGGTCGCGGGTATCGACGGAACCAATTCGACGGCGATCGGTGCCGCCATGGCACGTGACCGGGATCAGGCCGGCGCGCGGACCATCGCCCTGATGGGCGACCTGACCTTCGTGCACGACGCGACCGGTCTGGTCATCGGCCCGGGCGAGCCGCGCCCGACATCGCTGCGGATCGTGGTCGCCAACGACGACGGCGGCGGGATCTTCGGTCTGCTCGAACAGGGCGACCCGCGCTACAACACCGGGCTGTACGCCGGGGCCTACGAGCGGGTCTTCGGGACCCCGCATCGGACCGACATCGCGTCGATGTGCGCGGGTTTCCACATCCCGCATCGTCGGGTCGGGGTCGGTGAGGTCGGCGCGGTGCTCGCGGAGGAGCCTGCTCCCGGCGGGATCGAGGTCGTCGAGGTCGCCACCGACCGCGAACGGCTGCGATCCGTGCACGCGGCGATCGCGGCGCGCCTGCGGTAGTGCGGCCGGTGCGTCCCGGCGGTGCGCGACCGGTCGGGCCGGGCGCCGGCGGATCGGTGCCCGCTAGTCTGAACGGCATGAATCCGGTGATCCAGCGACGCGTGCAGCTCGGTCTGCTCGTCGTCGGCGTGACGATCACCTTCATGGCGATGACGCTCATCGCCGGTTGTTTCAAGAACGACGCGACGATCGAGGCCAGCAAGGCGACCGTGATGGCCGAGGTCGTGTCCGTGGACAGCCTGCACGCCGCGGTGAATTTCCAGACACCCGACGGCTCGTTCCACAGTCCCCGCTTCGGGCTGCTGTATCCGACCGAGCTGAGCGAGGGACAGCGCATCAGCGTCGACTATGCGGTCTACAACCCGGATCTCGCCCGCCCGACCGGTCGCACCGCGGTGCTGTCCATCATCCCCGCCCTGTCGGTGATGGTCGGAGCGTGGCTCGTCATCGGCCTGCTGATGGTCGGGGTCGCGGAGTCCAGTCGCCGCTGGGCCCGTCGCGGCACCGCCGACGGTGCTGTCGCCGACGATGCTGTCGCCGAGGACGCCGACAGCGACGCGGCAGACCGGGACCCGGCCGCGGCCGACCGGGACGAGACGGTCAGCCCGGGATCACCCTGAGGTCTCCGCCGGCGACGACGATCGCCTCGGCGTCGGTCAGGAAGTGCAGCCGGTGCTCGGCGCCGAACCGTTGCCTCGTCGCCTCGATCGGTCCGCGACCCCCGACGGTGCCCTCCGCGTGCGGGATCACCGTGGTGTCGATCAGTCCGAGGCCCGCGGTCGAGGTCAGGGGTGCGGCCTCGGCGGGATCGTCGAGCAACGACAGGGGAGCGATGTCGGGGCCGACGACCGCGGCGCCCGCGCTGACCCCGATGTAGGGGAGGCCGGCGCGGACCGCGTCGACGAGGGTGCGGTCGGCACCCGCCAGCCGCAGCGCCCCGAGCAGATGGAAGGTGTTGCCGCCGGCGACGAACACCGCGTCGACCCCGGCGAGCTCCCGGGTGAAGACGGCTGACCCGGTCAGCTCCGGATCGAGGTCGGTCACCTCGAAACCCTGCTGCCGAAGGGTGTCCCGCTCGAGGTCGAGCCAGGCGTGATCGGGATAGATCGACGACGCGGTGGGGACGTAACCGATGCGGCAGCCCGGCCCGGTCAACGGGGCGAGGAACTGCGGGACTGGGGTGAGCCAGCGGCTCAGCAGCAGGAGGTGGGTGTCGGCCACCCCTCCACTGTGCCCGGTGGCCGGGGCAACGCACCGTTCATCCTGAATTGGGTGGGCCGACACGTGCGCCGTGCGGTCCGGTCAATTCTGCGGGGGACGATCGCGATCATGCGCGTCGCGATCGTCGCCGAGAGCTTCCTGCCCCAGATGAACGGGGTGGTCAATTCCGTCCTCCGGGTTGTCGACCATCTCGAGTCCACCGGCCACACCGCCGTCGTCATCGCACCCGACACCCCGCGCGGCGTGCCGGGCGGGCCGCGGATGGTCGGCCGCCGGACCCCGGTGCACCTGCTGCCCGCGGTGCAGGTGCCGCGGGTGACCTCGCTCCCGGTGGGCGTGCCGTCGCCGCTGCTGTACCGCACCCTGCGCGACTTCGAACCGGATGTCGTCCACCTGGCGTCACCGTTCGTGGTGGGTGCCGCGGGCGCAGTCGCCGCCCGGGCGCTCGGCGTGCCCGTGGTCGCCGTGTTCCAGACCGACGTCGCCGGGTTTGCGGCGGCCTATCGGCTGGGCGCGGTGGAGAAGCTGGCCTGGCGCTACACACGCCGGCTGCACGAGATGTGCGACCTCACCCTCGCGCCGTCGACCGCGACGCTGGAGGTCCTCGCCGCCCACGGCATACCGCGACTCGCCCGCTGGGGTCGCGGCGTCGACGTCGGACTCTTCTCGCCGGACAAGCGCGACCCGTCGCTGCGCGCGGACTGGCTGGGTGCCGCCCGCGACGCACTGGTGGTCGGGTTCGTGGGTCGGCTCGCGCCGGAGAAGCACGTCGAGCGCCTGGCCGGACTGTCGGGGAACCCGCGCGTGCAACTGGTGATCGTCGGGGACGGCCCCGAGCGGGACCGGCTCCAGCGCGCGATGCCGGATGCGGTGTTCACCGGTGAACTGCGCGGGGAGGCGCTGGCCCGCGCGTACGCGAGCTTCGACGTCTTCGTGCACGCCGGCGAACACGAGACGTTCTGTCAGGCCATCCAGGAGGCGATGGCCAGCGGTCTGCCCGTGATCGGTCCCGACGCGGGCGGCCCCCGCGACCTGGTGTCGGCGTTCCGGACCGGATATCTGCTGGAGGTCGGACGCTTCGCCGAGGAGCTGCCCGCGATCGTCGAATCCCTGCACGACGAGTCGGTCCGGGCGGCGTTCGGCCGAGCCGCGGTACAGGCCGTGCGTGCTCGCACCTGGCCGTCGGTGTGCGCGGAGCTCGTCGGCCACTACGCGAGCGTGACGGGCCGCGGAGTCGTCACCGAGGTGGGACGGCCCGCCTGAGGGCGGCCGACCGCCCGGCGAGGCGACGCACCTCACGGCGGTCCTGGCCCGAACGACCGGTAGCGTGATCGGCATGTCATCGACGGGTGCGACACCACCGGAACGAGCGGGTCTGGGCCGGAGTGTGGGCCGGGCAAGTCTGGAGAAGGACCCGGCCGAGGTCGCGGCCATGTTCGACGGCGTCGCACGCCGCTACGACCTCACCAACACGGTCCTGTCGTTCGGCCGGGATCGCGGCTGGCGCAAGAAGACCCGAAGGGCACTCGACCTGCGCCCGGGCGACGTCGTCCTCGACCTCGCGGCGGGCACCGCGGTGTCGACCGTCGAACTCGCCTCCTCGGGGGCGCACTGCATCGCCGCGGACTTCTCGCTCGGCATGCTCAAGGCCGGTGCGCATCGGGACGTGCCGAAGGTCGCCGCCGACGCCCTGTCGCTCCCGTTCGCCGACGATTCGTTCGACGCCGCCACCATCTCCTTCGGTCTGCGCAACGTCAACGACGTCCCGACGGCGCTCGCCGAGCTCCGTCGGGTACTCAAGCCCGGCGGACGTCTGGTGATCTGCGAGTTCTCCACGCCGACGCTGAAGCCGTTCCGCACGGTGTACATGGAGTACCTGATGAAGGCGCTGCCCGCGGTCGCGACCAAGGTGTCGAGCAGCCCGGCCGCGTATGTCTATCTCGCCGAGTCGATCCGGGCGTGGCCGGACCAGTTCGCGCTGGGCGACCTCATCCGCGACGCCGGGTTCACCGGGGTGCGATGGGAGAACATGACCGGTGGGATCGCCGCGATCCACTCGGCGCGGGCCTAGTGGTTCGCGGCCCGCGGGGTCTCGTCGTGCGACACCGGGCACCCGGGCGCGAAGGTGCCGAGGTCGTCGATGCGGAAACCGCCGGGGTAGCTGCGAACCTGCTTCGTCTGGCGACCGAAGAGCGGTTCGGTGCGGGGTGACGCGAAGAGGCGGATCGCGAGCCCGCGAGCCTTGAGCCCGCCGCGCACCAGGACCCGTTCGACCGCGGTCGGTTTCGGATACTTGAACGCCGCGAGCAGCCGATCGTCCATGAGCGCGAACGACATCCGACGCACCACCGCCCGCGGCAGCAGCTTGTACGGCATGAACGTGCCGAGCAGGTCGAGGGTGGCGTCGGCGACGGCCAGGGAGTCGGGACTGAAGGCGAAGTGGGCGGTCTCGTACTCGTCGTAGAACGTCTTGAAGTCGTCGTAGGTCTCGGGGATGTCCTTGATGCCCATCAACTGGCCGAGCCGGCGGTAGTAGTTGGTGAGGCCGAGGATCTCGTGGTTGGTCAGTGAGCGCCACTCATAGGAGTTGACCCACTCGACCGGGCAGACGACGAAAGTGGCCAGCACATAGAGGAAGTCGCTGTTCGGGATGTCGTACATCCCGTGCATCTGGTTGATGCGCCGGATACCGGCCCGTCCGGCCGGGCTGTCGACCCCGTGCTCGATCGGGGCGTCGAGCAACAGGACCGTGTCGTCGTAGCGCTTCTGCGTCGACTCGGTGAACTGGCTGGTCTTGTATAGGAGGTCGCCGATCGACGGCACCGCGTAGGTCCGGAACAGGGCGAAGCTCAACGCCTGCGTGATGCCCCACGGGAATTCCTGCGTGCCCAGGGCGCGGGCGATCGCGGTCGGGTCACCGACGGCATCCATGCGGTCGATCTCGCCGCGCAGGTGGTAGCGCTGTGCCAGGCGGTTCTGGACGGCGTGCTTGGCTCGGGTGGCGAGAGTGGATGCGGCGGACATCTTCCATCTCCTGGGTCGACGGGTGGCCTGATTCTGTCACAGCTGTGGCCGCGGCCACACGTGTTGGAACACTACAGCCCGATCGTCTCAAAGCGCCACCGGGTTGGCGGCCCGGCGGCCCCTCTCACGAGAAGGGCGGGCGCGGGTCGACCTGCCGGGAGACCCGCCCGGCGGTGCGCCAGGCCCGGGCCACGAGGTCGGCATCCTCGGCGGTGATCAGGTTGCCCATGACCCGCACCACCATGGACATCAGTTGCGGCGACCGGATGCCGGGCCGGCCCAGGGTGGGGACGGTCTTGGGCATGGTGAGCAGGCCGGCGAGACGGCGGGCGGCGGAGAAGGCGAGCCCGTAGTGCTCCACCAGCACATCGCGCCACCGGTCGGTGTAGTCGTCCGTGCCGAGGAGTTCGACGGCGAGCCGGGCGGTCTCCAGGGCGTAGTCGATGCCCTCGCCGTTGAGCGGATTGACGCACGCGGCGGCGTCGCCGATCAGCATCCAGTTGCGACCCGCGACACCGGACACCGCACCACCCATGGGCAGCAGGGCGGACGTGATCCGGACGGGTGGGCCGTCGAGAGCCCACTCGTCGTGCACCATCGCGGCGTAGTGCTCGAGGATCGGTCGAAGTGCCATGTGCGCCGGACGTTTCGACGTCGCGAGCGCCCCGACGCCGACGTTGACCTGTCCGCCCCCGGCCGACCCGAGGGGGAAGACCCAGCCGTACCCGGGCAGCAGTGCGTCGTCGGGTCCCCGGAGTTCGAGGTGCGACCCCATCCAGTGCGAGTCGGCGCGCGCCGACGGTGCGTACGCCCGGGCGGCGACTCCGTAGGCGGTGTCCCGATGCCATTGCCGCCCCAGCGATTTGCCGATTCCCGAACGGACGCCGTCGGCGACGACGAGGTCGGTGACCCGCATCGTGTGTGTGCCCGCCGGGGTCGCGAAGGTCACCGCGCCCACCCGGTCACCGTCCATCTCGACGCCGATGGCCTTGGCGCCCTCGATCATTCGCGCTCCCACCGACACCGCATGCGTACGGATGGCGTCGTCGAACTCGGTGCGTGCCACCGCGCTGCCGTAGGCGGGGAACCGGCCGGAGGGCCACCGGACCTGCTGGCGTGCGCCCCAGCCGTTGAGCAGGAGTCCGTCGATGCGCGGACGGTCGTCGAGGAGTGCGCCGAGCCCCAGCGCGTCGAGTTCGGCGACGGCCCGCGGCGTGAGGCCGTCGCCACACGTCTTGTCGCGCGGGAACACCGCGGCGTCGGCGAGGACCACATCCCGGCCGGCGGCGACGGCATGGGCGGCCGCCGCCGATCCACCCGGTCCGGCGCCGACGACGAGGACATCGGCGGAATCGGGGAAAGTAGGCGTCGTGTCCGTGCTCACCCGACCAGTATGTCCGGACCCCCGACGGGCTAGGCTCGCAGCAGGTGGGGTCTACGCGGCAGCCGCGTGTCCGCCGTCGAGTAGTTGCCGGATCAGACGAGATGGGGCCGCGTTTCCGTGAAGTCCACATTCGCCGGGGTTGACCTGGTGTCGGATGAGTTCGCCGATACGGTGCGCTCGTCGCTGCAGCGGGTCGAGGATCTGTTGCTCGCCGAACTCTCGTCGGGTGACGAGGTCATGACCGAGGCGGCGACCCACCTCGCGAAGGCCGGGGGCAAGCGGTTCCGGCCCATGTTCGCGATCCTGGCCGCCCAGTTCGGTCCGCGCCCGGATTCCGACGATGTCATCACCTCGGCGACGGTGGTGGAGATGATCCACCTCGCCACGCTCTATCACGACGACGTGATGGACGAGGCCGCGATGCGCCGCGGTGCGGCGAGCGCCAACGCGCGCTGGACGAACAGCGTGGCCATCCTGTCCGGTGACTTCCTGTTCGCGCGCGCCTCCCGACTCGTCTCGACGCTGGGCCCCGAGGCGGTGCGCATCATCGCCGAGACGTTCGCCGAACTCGTCACCGGCCAGATGCGGGAGACGGTCGGGGTCAAACCCGGCGCCGACCCCATCGAGCACTACCTGCAGGTCGTCTGGGAGAAGACCGGCTCGCTGATCGCCGCCGCCGCCCGCTTCGGCGCGATGGCCTCCGGGGCCGAGTCCGACGACATCGAGCGGCTCTCCCGCATCGGCGACATCGTGGGAGTCGCCTTCCAGGTGTCCGACGACATCATCGACATCAGCTCGGTGTCGGTGGAGTCGGGCAAGACCCCGGGTACCGACCTTCGCGAAGGCGTCCACACGCTGCCGGTCCTCTACGCGCTCACGGGCGACGACGCGACGTCGGCCCGGTTACGCGAACTCCTGGTGGCCGCCGACGGCGCCGCCCGGCCGCTCACCGACGACGCCGAGGTCGCCGAGGCGATCGAACTGCTCGGTTCGTCGGCGGGTATGACCGCCGCCCGGGCGAAGTTGCAGGAGTTCGCCGACGAGGCGCACGCGATGCTGGCCGAACTCCCCGAGTCGCCGGCCCACCGTGCCCTGGCGTCGCTCGTGGACTACACGATCGAACGCGTGGGCTGAGGGGTCGACCGGCAGGATCTCTGCTCAGCCGGCTCAGCGACCGTCGCGGGCCATCTCCTGCAGGCGGCGGATGCGTTCCGCGGTCGGCGGGTGGGTGGCGAACATCTTGGCCATCCGGTCGGTCGCGCGGAACGGACTCTCGATCATCATGTGCGACTGGGCCGCGATGTCGGGCTGCGGCGGCAGCGGCGCGGCCTGCACCCCGCCGGAGATCTTCGCCAGCGCCGATGCGAGTGCGAGCGGATCCCCGGTGAGTTCGGCCCCGGACTGGTCGGCCTGGAACTCGCGTGAGCGGGAGACGGCCAGCTTCACCAGGGTGGCCGCGATCGGTCCCAGCAACGCGATGAGCAGCATCGCCAGCGGGTTCGGCGCGTTGTCCCGCCCGCCGAACGCGCCCATGAACATCGCGAAGTTGGCCAGGCCGCTGATCACCGCCGCCATCGCGCCGGCGATCGAGCTGATGAGGATGTCGCGGTTGTACACGTGGGACAGCTCGTGGCCCAGCACGGCGCGCAGCTCGCGCTCGTCGAGCAGGTGCAGGATGCCGGTGGTGCAACACACCGCGGCGTTCTTCGGGTTGCGGCCGGTGGCAAACGCGTTGGGCGACTCGGTGGGGGAGATGTAGAGGGCGGGCATCGGCTGGTGTGCCGTGGTCGCCAGCTCACGCACGATCCGGTACATGGCCGGTGCCTGCAGTTCGGTGACCGGTTGCGCGTGCATCGCCTTCAGCGACATCTTGGCGCTGTTGAAGTAGACGTAGGCGTTCATGCCGACGGCGACGATCACCGATCCCCACAGGATCAGCGGGCTCTGGAACAGTGCGCCGATGCCGACGATGATCGCCGACATCAGACCCAGCAGAGCCGCCGTCTTCAATCCGTTGAAATGCATCGGGTCCTCGTCTGTCCGGCGCCGCGGGTCTCGGGCTCCGGGCGGCCCGGGTGAACCCGGTGCCGGCCGCGGAGTGCAGGCGCCTCATCCGGTCAAACGACGCAGCGCCCGTCTGGGTTTCCGACGGTCGGGGTTCGGTGCCGCCGACCCACCGACCGGGCGGGTCAGCGGTAGTTGACGAACTGCAGGGCGATGCCGAAGTCCTCGCCCTTGAGCAGCGAGATGACGGCCTGCAGGTCGTCGCGCTTCTTGCTCGACACGCGCAGCTCGTCGCCCTGGATCTGCGCCTTGACGCCCTTCGGCCCCTCGTCGCGGATCTTCTTGGAGATCTTCTTGGCGTGCTCGGAGTCGATGCCCTGCACCAGCGAGCCGGTGATCTTGAAGGTCTTGCCGGAGCCGACGACCTCGCCGGCGTCGAAGGCTTTCAGCGAGATGTCGCGTCGGATCAGCTTCTCCTTGAACACCTCGAGGCCCGCCTGCGCGCGCTCCTCGGCGTCCGAGGTGATCACGATGTTCTCCTCGCCGGACCACTCGATGCCGGTGTTGGTGCCGCGGAAGTCGTACCGTTGCGACAACTCCTTGGCAGCCTGGTTCAGGGCGTTGTCGACCTCTTGCCGGTCGACCTTGCTCACCACGTCGAAGGAAGAATCAGCCATGTCCGACAGGGTATGTCATGGCGATCAGCGGAAGTGGGCGGCCGCGCGGGTCTACCGGGGTGTCCGACGCTGTGCCTGCTCGGCGAGGGCACGACGCGACTCGTCATGGAGTACCTCGAGTAGTTCTCGCTCGAGGGCGACGAACTCGGGCGCGGTGAGCCCCGCCGGATCGCGCGGGCGCGGGAGGTCGACGCGCACCTCGTGGACCACGGTGGCCGGGCGGGCGGACAGCACGATCACGCGGTCGGAGAGGTGGACGGCCTCGCGGACGTCGTGGGTGATCATCAGCACGGTCCACCGGTAGCGCTGCCACACCGACTGCAACCACGTCTGCATCTCGGTCCGGGTGAGTGAGTCGAGGGCGCCGAACGGCTCGTCGAGCAGCACCAGGTCGCGATTCTGGACGACGGTGCGCAGCAGTGCGGCGCGCTGTCGCATCCCGCCGGACAGCTGGAACGGGCGGGCGTCTTCGAATCCGGCGAGTCCGAAGGCGGGGAAGAGGTCCGCGGCCCGGCGTCGGGCCTCCTTCGTCGGCACGCCCTGCACCTGGAGGCCGAGGATGGTGTTGTCCAGCACGGTGCGCCATGGGAACAGCAGGTCCTTCTGCGGCATGTACGCGCAGTGTCCGGCGACGGCGGGTTCGGAGCCGACGGACGCGCTGCCGGAATCGGGGACGTCGAGTCCGGCCAGCAGGCCGAAGACGGTGCTCTTGCCACATCCGCTGGGCCCGATGACGGAGACGAACTCGCCGGGCTCGGCGGTGAACGACACCCCGTCGAGGACCTCCCGGCGAGGTTGTCCGAGTCCGGGTCGGGGATAGGACTTGGTGAGCCGGTCGACGACAAGTCGGTGGTCGCCGATCAGCGGGTTGTCAGCGTCGAGCCGTTGGTCAGTCATGGTGGTTCCGGTCCTCGGCGCGGGCCCAGGGCGCGACGATCCGCTCGACGGCGAAGGTGAGCAGGTACAGGGTCACGCTCAGGAGCGCGGTCACCAGCACCGCCGCGAGCACCAGGTCCGTGCGGAACGAGTTCTTCTGCAGGCTCATGTAGATGCCGAGCCCCTGGGTGGCGCCGACGTACTCGGCGAACACGGCGCCCACCACCGCATAGGTGATGCCGATCCGCAGCGCGGTGAAGAACCTGGGTAGCGCGGACGGGAGCCGCACGTACCGGAAGACCTGGCGGCGGGTGGCTCCCATGCTGCGCATCAGTGCGCCGGCCTCGCGGTCGGTGGCGGCGAATCCCTCGATCAGGCCGATCGCCACCGGAAAGAACGTGACCAGGGCGATGACCAGCACCTTCGGGAGTAGGCCGAAGCCGAACCAGATGATCATCAGCGGTGCGATCGCGATGATCGGCAGGGTCTGGGAGGCGACGAACAACGGCACGAACGCCCGTCGCAGCGCCGGCGAGAAGTCGACGACGATGGCCAGCAGCCAGGCCAGGACCAACGAGACCGTGAACCCGATCAGGGTCACCTGCAGCGTCGCCGCGGCGTGCACCCCGATCTCCGCGCGGTGCGACCAACCCTGCGCGACGACGCGCGACGGCGACGGCAGCACCTGCGGCCGGATTCCGCTGACGTCGACGTAGACCTGCCAGACCGCCACCAGGACGACCACCGCGACGAGCGCGGGCGCGATGCGACGCAGGCCGGTGCTACCGAGGGGTGTCGAGGTAGTCATTGGTGAAGTACGTCGACCAGTCCGGCTCGGTCGTGAGCGGCGCCCCGTCCGGGCCGGTCAGCAGACCACTGCGGTACAGGAACCCGGAGTTCCCGGCCCACTGTTCGAGCGTCTGTCGCCCGACCTGGCCGTCGGCGTCCTTCATGTACTGACCGGCGAGCATGCGCTGGCTCTCGAACACCAACTGCTCGTCGTTGAACGCACCGGGGTTGGCGGCGAGGAGGTCGCGGGCCGCCGCGTCCGGGTCGTCGGCCGCTGCCTGGTAACCGCGCTGCAGCGCCGTCACGAAGGCCGCCGCGCGGTCCGGGTTGTCCGCCAGCCAGTCCTCGTTGGCGTCGACGACGATCGCGTATGCCTCCGGGAATCCGAAGTCGGTGTAGTGGAAGTACCTCATCGGGGTTCCGCGATGCTCGGCCTCGATGCCCTCCCACGCGAGATAGGAGACGGTGAAGTCGGCCTGACCGGAGTAGACCGCCTCGTATGCCGAGGTCCCGAGGGTCACCGAGGTGAACTCGCCGGTGCCGCCGTCGTTTCGGATCACCTGCTCGAGGGTCTTCTCCTCGCCCGGGTCGCCGAAACCGGCGTATGTCTTCCCGTCGAGGTCCTTCGGGCTCGTGATGTCGCGGCGGTCGGCGCGGACACCGATGCCGGTGGCCCACTTCTGCAGCGGCGCGAACACGGAGATGGTGTGCGCGCCCGATGCCCGCGAGAAGGTCGACGAGTTGTGGGTGCTGATCCCGAACTCGGCGTTGCCCGCGTCCACGATGGTGTCCACGGCGGTGTTGTTGTACGGCAGGATCTCGACGTCGAGTCCGGCCTCCTCGAACCAGCCGCGCTGCTGCGCCACGAACAATCCCGTGTGGTTGGTGTTCGGGGACCAGTCGAGCGCGAATCGGATGGTGCCGTCCGAACCGGCGCCCGAACCGCACGCGGTGATCGCCGACGACGCGACGACCGCGGCGGCGAGCGCGGTGAGGAGGCGGCGCGCGCGGGCGCTCATGCGGGCGCTCATGCGGCGGGCCACGGTTGCGGGTTCAGCGCGGTGTCCCAGAACAGAAGCTCGAACCGGGTGGCGACGGTGAACGCCGTGGCCATCGCGGCCCGCTCCCGCTCGCCGGCGTGCGCCGCAGCCTCGTCCACGAGTTCCCTTGCCCGCGAGGCGGATTCCTGGAACTCCGGGGCGTCGTAGGTGGTCACCCACTGCGCGTAGGGGTGGTTCGGGTCGGCGGCGAGCACCTGGGCGGCACTCGCGGCCAGGGCCCGGCCGACTTCCGCGTAGATCCAGAAGCAGGGCAGGGCCGCGGCCGCGCCGACCGCATACGACTCGGTCGCGGCGACGGCGGTCAGGTAGGACACGTACCCCAGGCACGCCGGCGACGGCTCGGGTTCGCCCTCACGCGGAGGCAGCTGGCCGCCGTTGAGCAGGTCGCCGTGCAGCGCCGACTCGACGGTGGCCGCGGTGGCCGACGAGTTCGCCCAGAACCCCGCGGTCTGCGGGTCGGGGGACTTCGACGCCAGGATGGCGAGGGCCTTCGCGTACCCGGCGAGGTACAGCGAGTCCTGCTCCATGTAGGTGCGGAACACCTCCAGTGGCAGCGTCCCGTCGCCGAGCCGCCGCAGGAACTCGAGGTCGTCGATCGCCGTCCGCAACCCCTTCGTCTCCTCCCAGAGGTGGTCGGAGAAACGGCCGGAGACCGGCATGCGCGCATGCACAGACATGACATCCCTTCGTCAGCATTACCTGGACAGGTTCTCGGGTCTCATCTCAGCCCCGCGTCGCGGAGCACCCCGTGTCAGAACGCAGCCACAGTAGCAGGAGTGGGGGTCGCAGTGGGACGCCTGTGCCACGACCGGGTCCCGGCCTGTTGACCAGCCGGTTTGCGCGTTGATGCGGTGTTCGTTGTATTCTTCACGGCGTTGTTCGTACGGCCGTCACGGTGGCCGGAAGAGCGGCACGGCAGGTTGCCCGAGCGGCCAAAGGGAGCGGATTGTAAATCCGTCGCGCAAGCTACATAGGTTCGAATCCTATACCTGCCACAGCGTGGTTCATTCTCGCGAAACTGCTCTACAGACGGTCTCCGACCAGCGATTTGTCTAGCGCAGACGCGAGTGTGTAACCTCGTTAAGGCTCTCGGGCACAACCGCCCGGGGCACGCCCCCTTAGCTCAGTCGGCAGAGCGTTTCCATGGTAAGGAAAAGGTCGACGGTTCGATTCCGTCAGGGGGCTCGCTGGACGAGAAGTCCGCGGGGCGGTGTAGCTCAGCTGGTTAGAGCGCACGACTCATAATCGTGAGGTCGAGGGATCGAGTCCCTCCACCGCTACACATCGGGTCCGACCGGAACCGAGCGCAAGGGTCGCAAGCCCTGAGGGAACTTCCGAACCCGACCACGTACCACCCGAAAGAAGGCAATCAAGTGGCCTCCTCAACAGATGTTCGCCCCAAGATCACCTTGGCCTGCGAGGTGTGCAAGCACCGTAACTACATCACGAAGAAGAACCGCCGCAACGATCCCGATCGCCTCGAGATCAAGAAGTTCTGCCCGAACTGCGGCAAGCACCAGGGGCACAAGGAATCGCGCTGACGCCGTCGTCGGCCGTTTCGAAGTACCACCAGCAGCGGGCTGCCTCTCGATGAGGCAGCCCGTCTTGCTGTGTCGGCCGAAGGAGTAGAGCTCAATGTCACAGGTAAGCGGAGCCGAGATCCAGGATCGTCCGGACGAGGCGTCGAACGGTGGCGCGAAGCCGACCCCCGACGAGATCGCCGCCCACACGCAGAGCCTCGTCGGCTTCCACTACACGGTCGACGACTATTACGAGATCGGCCGCGAGGAGATCCGTAAGCACGCGATGGCGGTGCAGGATGCGCACCCGACCCACTGGAGCGAGGAGGGCGCCCGGGCCTTCGGTCACGACCGCCTGATCGCCGCGCCGACCTATGTGTCGGTGCTCGGGATCATCGCCCAGCGCAAGCTCTTCGAAGACGTCGTCACCGGCTACGACATGTGGCAGATCATGCAGACCGACCAGCGGCTGGTCTACCACCAGCCGATGAAGGTCGGGGACCGCCTGATCTGCGACGTCTCGCTCGAGTCGTTCCGGCACGTGAGCAGTCCCGAGATGATCGACCTGATGGTCACCAAGAACGTCATCTGGAACCAGCACGACGAGCCGGTCATGACCACGTGGACCTCTCTGGCCGCGCGTCCCGGCATGGACGTCGACCCCGAACTCGAGGCGTCACTCGACCACGTGATGATCAAGGTCGACGCCATCGGCGAGTCCGGGCACACCGTCGAGTCGAAGGCGGGTCGCTACGACCTCCCCGACCCGACGCAGTCGCCGGGCGCCTTCGGTGCCGTCGACTTCGACACGCTCACGGTGGGTCAGGAACTCACGCCCAAGCGCTACCTGCTGACGCGCGGCAATCTCGCGAACTACGCGGGCGTGGCCGGCGACCCCAACCCGATCCACTTCTCCGACCACGTCGTGAACGCGGCCGGGATGGACGACGTCGTCGCGCACGGCATGCAGACGATGGGGCTCGGCGCGAGCTTCGTCTCCGAGTTCATCGGCGACCCGGCGGCCTTCTGCGAGTACAACGTGCGCTTCACCAGCCCGGTGTACGTCCCGGCCGACGACAGCGCGGCCGTCGACTTCACCGGCAAGGTGAAGTCGCTCGATCCCGCGACCCGCCGCGGGACCATCGCGATCACCGCCAAGCAGGGCGATCGCCGCATCTTCGGACGCGCGCAGGCCGTCATCCAGTTCAACTGATCGACCGGTCGCGAGCCGTTCGGGCGGCTCACGGACGGGTGGCGTGTACGGTCGTCGGGGGAGCGGAGGCGAGCCCGTTTTGGGTCCACCGCCCCGGTGATCTACACTGAAGTGTCTGATTGATTCAGACTTGCGCGCTACCCATAGGGTGGCGCGTTGGTTTTGTCGGCGACGAAACGTCGACGGGCCGCGAGGCCGGATCGAGAAGGACGGCAACGCCGACCACTCCGGTGGCGGGCGTCGCAAAGGGGCGTAGCTCAATTGGCAGAGCAGCGGTCTCCAAAACCGCAGGTTGCAGGTTCAAGTCCTGTCGCCCCTGCCCTGGTGAAGGGCACACGCTGACGAGAGGACCGCGAAGTTGAGCAAGCGAGACCGGGCCGCCCGCGCCAAAGACGCCGCAGAGGGTTCTGCGGCCGATTCGGCTGCGGCTGAGCTCGACGGTCGCGACGAGGCCACCGACGCGGGTACGGACGACGGCACGTCGACCGAAGCCGCGAAGGAGCTGCGTCCGTCCGGTAAGCGCTCGGCTCGCGGACGTCGCTCGGCGGCGGGTGCAACCGACGGTGACGCCGACTCCGACACGGGGTCGGTCGCCGTCAAGGAACGCAAGACCAAGAAGAAGGCGTCTGCCGAGGAGAGCCGGAATCCGTTCGTACGGATCTGGGTCTTTCTGACGCAGGTCGTCGCCGAGCTGAAGAAGGTCATCTGGCCTACGCGGCGCGAGATGATCACCTACACGATCGTCGTGCTCGTGTTCGTCATCGTGATGACCGCGTTCATTGCCGGCCTCGACCTCGCCTTCGCCAAGGGCGTGCTCTGGTTGTTCGGCTGACCCACGCGGTGGGCTCGGCCGGCGACGAGGAACACGACCGCCAGATGAACCATAAGGAGCGTGGGCTGCAGTGAGCACCCCGGAGAACGAACTCGCCTCGACCGATTCCGTCGACGTGGCTGCTGCCGACGTCGACGCTGTCGACGCGGCCGTGACCGACGCGGTGGACACCGAGGGTGACGCGGTCGCCGACGACGCGGTCGTCGAGGGTGACGAGGCCCCCGCCGAGGACACCGTCTCCGAGGATGCCGACGAGGTCCCGGTTGACGAGGCCGCCGCCGACGAGGCCCCTGTCGAAGAGGCCGAGGTCGAAGCGGTTGAGGTCGATCCGGTCGAGGAACTGCGCAAGCAGCTCCGGCGCGCGCCCGGCGACTGGTACGTGATCCACAGCTACGCCGGTTACGAGAACAAGGTCAAGGCCAACCTCGAGACCCGCGTGCAGAACCTCGACGTCGGCGACTACATCTTCCAGGTCGAGGTGCCGACCGAAGAGGTCACCGAGATCAAGAACGGCCAGCCCAAGAAGGTCAACCGCAAGGTGCTCCCGGGCTACATCCTCGTCCGCATGGAACTCAACGACGAATCGTGGGGCGCCGTGCGCAACACGCCGGGCGTCACCGGCTTCGTCGGGATGACCAGCAAGCCGTCGCCGCTCTCGCTCAACGAGGTGCTGCAGTTCCTGATGCCGCGGACCGAGGCCAAGAAGCCCGCCGCGTCGCGCGGTGCCGCTGCCGAGGGCGTCGAGGCCGCAGCGGCCGCCGCGTCGAACGTCATCGAGGTCGACTTCGAGGTCGGCGAGTCGGTCACCGTCATGGATGGCCCGTTCGCCACGCTGCCCGCGTCGATCAGCGAGGTCAACGCCGAACAGCGCAAGGTCAAGGTCCTCGTGTCGATCTTCGGTCGCGAGACGCCGGTCGAGCTCGGGTTCAACCAGGTCGAGAAGATCTAGGGCCGGACCACCAACCCAGAACTTTCACGTCTCCAGCGGGCGTGAATTCGCAAGGAAACAAGCAAGGAACAGAAGATGCCTCCCAAGAAGAAAAAGCTCGCCGGGATCATCAAGCTCCAGATCTCGGCAGGCCAGGCCAACCCGGCCCCGCCCGTGGGTCCGGCGCTCGGTCAGCACGGCGTGAACATCATGGAGTTCTGCAAGGCGTACAACGCGGCGACCGAGTCGCAGCGCGGCAACGTCATCCCGGTCGAGATCTTTGTGTACGAAGATCGCTCCTTCGACTTCAAGTTGAAGACCCCGCCGGCTGCGAAGCTCCTGCTGAAGGCCGCCGGCCTGCAGAAGGGCTCCGGCGAGCCCCACACCAACAAGGTCGGCAAGGTGAGCATGGACCAGGTCCGTGAGATCGCCAAGACCAAGGCCGAAGACCTGAACGCCAATGACATCGACCAGGCCGCGAAGATCATCGCCGGTACTGCTCGGTCCATGGGCATCACCGTCGAGTGAGCTTGCGATCTCGCGCTCTCGACACCGTCGAAGGCTGACAGACCTCATCATCACCGTGGGAGGGCCGGCTCGGCCCGCACCACACACCCCGCCGACTGACGGCGGAGAAGGAACAGAGCAATGAGCAAGAAGAGCAAGGCCTACGCGGCCGCGGCCGAGAAGGTCGACAAGACCAAGCTGTACAGCCCGCTGGAGGCTGTGGAGCTGGCAAAGGACACGTCGTCGAAGAACACCGACGCGACCGTCGAGGTCGCGATCCGGCTGGGCGTCGACCCCCGTAAGGCAGACCAGATGGTTCGAGGCACCGTCAATCTGCCGCACGGCACCGGTAAGACTGCCCGCGTGATCGTGTTCGCCGCCGGCGACAAGGCCGCCGAGGCCACCGCCGCCGGTGCCGACGAGGTCGGCGCCGAGGATCTGATCGAGCGCATCCAGGGCGGTTGGCTGGACTTCGACGCCGCGATCGCCACCCCGGATCAGATGGCCAAGGTCGGCCGTATCGCGCGTGTCCTCGGACCCCGCGGCCTGATGCCGAACCCGAAGACCGGCACCGTGACCACCGACGTCACCAAGGCCGTCAACGACATCAAGGGCGGCAAGATCAACTTCCGCGTCGACAAGGCTGCGAACCTGCACTTCGTCATCGGCAAGGCCTCGTTCGACCCGGCCAAGCTGGCCGAGAACTACGGCGCTGCCTACGACGAGATCATGCGCGCCAAGCCGTCGGCCGCCAAGGGCCGCTACATCAAGAAGGTCACCGTCTCCACGACGACGGGCCCGGGCATCCCGGTCGACCCGGCGGTCACCCGCAACTTCGCGGAGGCACCGCAGGCCTGATCCCGCATCAGGCGCACTGACACCCACGAGGGGCCCGGCATTCCGATGCCGGGCCCCTCGTGTTGTGTGCAATCACGCGTGGTCGGTGAGTATGCGTGCGAGTGCTTCTTCGACCGGGGTCAGTCGTTGGGTGGTGAGGTGCTCCGGCGGTGTTCGCGGATGGACGAGTTCTCAGTAGGCGAGTTCGAGACGGAGGCCGCGGTCGCCGTAGCCGACGGCGTCGGGGCGCGACTGGTCGCCGGACCGGGTGGCAGGTCCGTGGATCTCGTTGCGCACGGTGTTCAGGTGTTGTGCGAACCGCCGGGGTATGTCGGGTCGGCGGTTGATGTGTTCGGGGTTGGGCGGTGCGCCGGGTTCGGCGTTCAACCGCCACAGGCAGCGGCCTTCGTCGGGGCCGGATCGGGCGATGCGGGTGGTGTATTGGCCGGGTTGGTCGCCGACCATGCGGTTGTGACGGGGACAGGCCGGGGCGAGGTCGTCGATGTCGGTGAGACCGCCCTTGGCCCAGTCTCGTTCGGCGTGATGAAGCTCGACGTGGGTGGCGGGTTGATCGCACCCGGGTGCCGAACACACTTCCCCGTCGGGACGGGCGAAGGAGACGAGGCGTTGTTCGCGGGTGGCCAGGCGTTTGCCCCGTCCGAAGTGCAGGGGGACGGTGGTGGCGTCTTTGAAGATCGCGAGCCAGGGTTGCATGTCGGCGGCCATCGTGATCAAGTCCCGGATGGGCAGCAGGGTGCCGGTGGCGGTGGTGGCGAGTCCGGCTTCGCGGATGAGGTCGTTGAGGTCGGCTTTGATGATCAGTTGCACGGGTAGCCCTCGGTGCGAGGTGCCGAGTGTTCCGTCGGCGAAGCCTGCGGCGAGTGCGGCATCGAGGGCGTCGTGATTGGTCTGGGCGAGGGTGCGTTGGTCGCGGTCGGCTGCGGCGGTCAGGGCGTCGGGGTCGGCGGCACCGGCCGGGCCTTGGGGCGAGGCGGGGTCGTCGGGGTTGTTGAGTCCGGGTTTGCCCCACACGGCGAACATCATGGTCAGTCGGGCGGCGAGTGCGGGGGTCAGGGTGCCGGAGATCTTGGCGGTGCCATCGGCGCGTTGCCGACCGATCCACAGGCCGCGGCGTCGTTTCTGGTCGGTGTCGTCGGCCAGTGTGCCGTCGGGATCGAGGTGGGCGAGCAGCCGCGAGCCGAGCTGGGTGATCTCGGCAGGCGTGTGGGCTTCGGCGATCTCGGCCATCTGCCGCTCAGCGGCGACCTGTACATCGTGGTCGATGGTGCCGGGGATGCGGTCGAGGACGTCGAGGGTGGCTTGTACGTGGGCGGTGCCGACTGTGCCTTGTGCGAAAGCTTCGGCGAGGCAGGGGTATTCGGGTGGGAGGACCTCGCCGCCGAGGCTGGTCCGGTGGGCGGTGGCGTCCATCTGCTTACGGCGGCGCATCGGGTTCGAGACTCGTAGCCGGTGGGTCATGTACTGCATGAGGGTGCGGCAGCCGGCCTTGCGGGGTAGGTCGCGGGCCTCGACCTGATCGATCTGCCGGTCTCCGGCGACGGTCAGACGCGCGATCGCGCGCTCGGTCTCCGCGGCCACGTCGGCGAGTTCGGCATCGGTACACGGCGACAGGTCCACGGTCTGCAACTCACCGAGGATGCGGTGCAGGTCGGCCACCAACTCGAGGGCGCGCGGTCGCCGCGCCGCTTGTTCGTCAGACATGGTCACCCCCGAGAACCGTTGCCGCGAATGTACGTTCGAGTGTACACCGTTGCGAGCGCGTTGCAAGCCAAAACTGATGTTGTGCAACGCTATTCGGAGCCGGTAACTTGTCGGTGCCTCGTGGTAGGGGGTCCACCGACTACTCCGTGGGGCGGCGGCATGACGATCGCCGCGGCCCCACGTGTTCAACGGGGCGTCCCGCGACTCACTCCAGCCAGTTGTTGCCCCCGAGGTCCAATTGCGCGACATCCAGGGACGGGGTGATACCGGATTCCGGTGCGAGGCCGTGGTTCTCGAGAACGCCGCGCATGATCTCGGCGGCGTCGATGTTGAGTGGGCTCGACACCCACATCGCGTACGGCAGGTTCACGAAGCGGTTCTCGCGCACCGCCTTCAGGTTCCGGCTCGCCGGATTCGAGCGCAAGGCGGCGATCTTCTCCTCGACCGACTGGCCGGGATAGTCGACGAACACGATGACGTCGGGGTCCGCGGTGGTGAGGCGTTCCCAGCTCACGGCGGTCCAGGTGTCCTCGATGTCCTCGGTCGCGTTGCGCGCGCCCGCGGCGTCG
Source organism: Gordonia sp. ALPHA1B1 (assembly GCF_005502615.1). Classification (NCBI taxonomy): domain Bacteria; kingdom Bacillati; phylum Actinomycetota; class Actinomycetes; order Mycobacteriales; family Gordoniaceae; genus Gordonia; species Gordonia sp. ALPHA1B1. The sequence goes on from NZ_SCOC01000014.1 coordinate 24,986, forward strand.
ATGATGCCCTGCGGGCCGCCGAAGGATCCGGAGGAGAAGATGGTGTCCGAGACGCTGTCGAAGACGAAGACCGTCGGTTTCGCGGCGGGTTGTGGTGCGGCGCGCAGCTTCTCGAGGCGGTCGGCCACCTCGTCGGCCGCGGCGGCGCCCTGCTCGGGATTGCCGGTGAGGGTGCCGATGTTGCGCAGATCGGTGTCGAGCGCGACCCACGGGTCCATGGTGCCGCGCTGCGCCTCGCCCTCGGTCTGCCGGCACGCCTCGGACAACTGGTACACGTCGATGCCGTGTCCGGCGAGGATCTCGGGTGTGATCCCGCGCGACTCGCTCATGCCGTAGTTGTATCCGGCATACAGCACTTGGGGTTTCGCCGCGACGATGTTCTCGAGGGTGGGACGTTCGGTCGCGACCTCGTTCAGCGTGTCGACCTGGGGTCCGTACTCCAGCCGCAGGACGTCCTTGCCCCGGGCGAGCGCGCTGACCGCCACCATGTTGTCACGGGCACCCGCGGCGAGTGCGATCGCGATCATGCCGCCGTCGTTGACGAACAACCGGTCGAGGGGTTGCGGGTAAGCGACGTCGGCTCCGCAATTCGATATGGCGACAGTGCTTTCCGACGCCACAGTGCTGTCGGCACCGCAGGCGGTGGCAGTTCCCAGCGTCAGAGCCGCCGCCACGATGGCGACGGTCGGGTGGACTCGGGACGTACGTATGGTCAAAGGATGTCCTCTCACGGGATGTCTTTCGTCAGAGTGCTGGGGGCGGGTGTGGTGGTGGGAGTGTTCAGGAGCAGATGGGGCAGGCCCGTCGATGGATGGTCGACGACGGTGCCGGACACCTCGAAGACGTCGGCCAGCAGAGCCGGCGTCAGCACCTCGACCGGTGGCCCGTGCACGATGACACCGCCGTCGGAAACCACTGCGACGGAGTCGAAGTGACGCAACACGAGGTCGAGGTCGTGCATCGCCGCGACCACGGTGGCGTCGAGCTCGTCGAGAACCTCCATCAGTCGTAGTCGCCAGGCGGCGTCCAGGTGATTGGTGGGTTCGTCGAGCACCAGGATCGGGGTCTGCTGAGCGAGCGCGCGGGCGAGGACGACGCGGTGCCGTTCGCCGCCGGACAGCTGGGTGCACGAGCGGGTGCCCCAGCCGTCGAGCCCGACCTGGATCAACGCGCGATCGACCACCGTCTTGTCGTCGGAACTCCCGGTGGACCAGGCCGACCGGTACGGGGTCCGGCCGAGGCCGACCGCCTCGGCGACCGTCAGCTCCGCGGAGGGCTGTTCCTCCTGGCCGACCACCGCCATCGACATGGCGCGGCGTCGGGAGGGGATGTGGTGGAGGTCGTCTCCGTTCACCTCGACGGTGCCGGCGACTGGTCGTTCGAGACCGCACAGCGTGCGCAGCAGGGTGGTCTTGCCGGAACCGTTGGGCCCGACGATGGCCAGTCGGGTGCCGGCGGGGACCGCGAGATCGACATCCCGCAGTACGACGCGGCCACCGCGACGGCACGCAAGCGCGTTCGCGCGCAACGACATCGACGATGCGCGGGCGGGGTCGGTCACGAGCCACCCCCGAACACGTATTGGCGTCGTCCCATGAGGAACAGGAAGATCGGCGCCCCGATCAGTCCGGTCACGATGCCCAGCGGCATCTCGCGCGGTGCGGCCGCCACCCGCGAGATGACGTCGACCCACACCAGGAAGAGCGCACCGCCGCAGACCGCCACCGGCAACATCGCGCGGTGGGTGGCGCCGACCAGGAGTCGCGCCGCGTGCGGGACGATGAGACCGACGAAGCCGATGCCGCCCGCCACCGCGACGAGCACGCCGACCAGGAGACCCTGGACACCGAACAGCGCGTTGCGCATCGCGCGTACCGGCACGCCCAGCGACGTCGCGGTGTCGGTGCCGGCCGCGTAGGCATCGAGCCAGGAGTGGATGGCGAGCATGGCCACGACGGTGACCAGCACGACCGCCCCGGCGATCTGCACTTTCGCCCAGGTGGCGCCCGCGACGCTGCCGAGCATCCAGAACATCACGTTGTCGGCGGCGTGCGGGTCGGCGGCGGTGAACACCAGCAGCGACGACAACGCCATGAACGCCGAGGACAACACCACCCCGGACAGGATGAGTCGCAGCGCGGTCAGCCCGCCCTGGGCGCGGGCCACCAGGTACACCGTGACGGTGGCGGCCAGCGCGCCGAGCAGCGCCCCGCCGGACAGCGCCCAGACGCCCAGTCCCGCGAGCACGCCGAGGGTCATCACCGCGGTGGCCCCGACCGCCGCGCCGGCGGACACACCCAGCAGGTACGGCTCGGCCAGTGGGTTGCGGACCAGGGCCTGCATGAGTGCGCCGGCCAGCGCCAGCCCGGCTCCGACCAGCGCGGCCAGCACGGACCGGGGCAACCGGAGATCCCAGATGATGACGGCGTGCGCGGAGTCGAGCTCAGCCCCGGTCATCCGGCCGACGACGGTGTGCCACACGTCGCCGACGGGGATGGTCTCCGCGCCGAAAGCGGTGGCCAGGGCGATGCTGAGGAGGGTGAGGACGAACAATACTGCGGCTAGCGGCGTCGACGGGAGTCGCCGGACCGACGGGGCGGTCGCGCTCTCGGTCGTGCCGTCGGTACGACGGGACACGGGTGGTACTGCCTATCGGTCTGGGTATCTGTGCGCGAGATACACGATGGACTCGAGCGAGAACGGCCGGTAATCGGACTCGGGATCGTGGCGCCGGCGCCTTCCCGGGTCGCCCCGGTGTCCGCGCCGAATCCGTCTCCCATACCGTTGCGCGCCAGTCCCGGATTCACACCGGGTTCCCTGACACCCACGTGTGCGGGTGTGACCGTTCTCGGCGCTCACGCTATCAACATCGACCGCCGACCGAACGCGCGGTCGGCCGGCGCAGCCCGGACAGCCGGCACGCGAGCACCTACGCTGGGTGCCGACGATCGATGAACCCGACGCGGAAACGGTGAACCGATGGACGTACGAGACACGAAACTGGCCATCATCGGGGCGGGTGCGGTGGGCACCGCGATCGCCTACTCATCCCTCATCCGAGGTGTCGCACGGACCATCGCCCTCCTCGACATCAACGCCGCCAAGGTGACCGCCGAGGTGCTCGACATGTCCCACGGCCTCGAGTTCGTGCCCCGCGCGGACATCATCGGATCCGACGACGTGTCGGTGTGCGCGGACGCTGACGTCGTCGTGTTCACCGCCGGCGCGAAGCAGAAGCCAGGGCAGTCGCGCCTCGAATTGGCCGAGGCCACAATCGGTCTCACACGAGCCATCCTCCCCGGGGTGCTGGCGGTGGCCCCGACCGCGATCTATGTGATGGTCACCAATCCCGTCGACATCGTCACCTACGCCGCCCAGGAGATCAGCGGGCTGTCACCGCACCAGGTCTTCGGGTCGGGCACGGTGCTGGACTCGTCCCGGCTGCGATTCCTGATCGCGCAACACTGCGGGGTCGCGGTACAGAGCGTGCACTCCTACATCGTCGGCGAACACGGCGACAGCGAGATCCCGCTGTGGAGTTCGGCGTCGATCGGGGGCGTGCCGCTCACCTCGTGGACGCCGCTACCCGGCCGTCCGGCGATGGACGTCGTTGCGCGCGAACGTATTCACCACGAGGTCGTGCACGCCGCGTACACCATCATCGAGGGCAAGGGGGCGACGAACTACGCGATCGGTCTGGCCTCGACGCGCATCGTCGAAGCGATCCTGAACAACGAACACCGGGTGCTGCCGGTGTCGACGCGGGCCGACGGTATCGAGGGGCTCGACGGCGTGTGCCTCTCGTTGCCGACCGTCGTCGACCGCGGTGGTGCCCAGACCCGGCTCGATGTCCCGCTGTCGGACTCCGAGCGGGCGGGTCTGCTGGCATCGGCGGAAACGCTGCGCGGGATGCAGGCGCGGTTCGGGTTCTGACGTCACACGGGGACGGTCCCGCGCAGGAACTCGAGCTGATCGGCGACCACCCGCTCGAAGTCGGCGCCGACGTAGATGTCGAAATGTCCTGCCGGATAACGAATCACTCGCGCTGCCGGGGCGCGGCGGGCGTACCGGGCAGTCGGTCCGGCCGGCGCCACGGTGTCCTCGTCGCAGATGCACACGAGCGTGGGACAGGTGAGCTTTCGCAATGACCGACCAGGCGTGTGCAGCGGGATGGCGAGACCGACCCGCGCGGCGACCTCGTTGATGAACTCCAGGTCGTCGGGCACCAGCGGCAGGTATCCCGACACCGCGTCGGGTGCCGTCATCAAGGCGGCCGAGCCGGACGCACCGGCGAGGCCGACGGTGACCGGCGGACGGCCCAGTGCCGAACCCGCCAGATCCGCGAGCGCGCGCACGGTCACCTTTGCCCCGGACGCCACTCCCAGGGCAGCGGTGGAGGCTGTTCCACTGGTGAAGGGGCACTGGGAGATCACCGCGGCCACCCGGCCGTCGCGTTCGCCCGCGACGAGGGCGTGTCCGCCGCCGAAGGAGGTGCCCCACAGCACTATCCGTGAGGTGTCGACACCGCTGAGTGTTCGGGCGAAGGCGATTGCCGCGGCCCAGTCGTCGAGTTGGCGGCGAATGGACAGCAGCTGTCGCGGTTCGCCGTCGCTGTCACCGAAGTGGCGGTAGTCGAACACCAGGCACGAGTATCCCGCGGCGGTGAAACGCTCGGCGAACGCGTCCAGGCGCATCCGCCGGACCGCACCGAGCCCGTGTGCCATCACGATGACCGGTGCCGGAGTGGTTCCCTCGGGCCGGTACCACCAGGCCCGGCATGTCGTCCCGGACGAATCGAACTCGACGTCGTTCCTGCTCATCGTTCCCCCGCTGTCGGTGATTGCCTGGCCGGACTGTACCAATACGCGTTGTCGGATGGCAGGCTTGCCGGAGGCTGTGGAAAGCGAGATGGAACCCGACGTCGACGCTGCTAGCGTCTGCCGTCGTGAAGAGATTGATAGCGGGGGCGTTGATCGCCGGAACAGCAGTATTCGGATTGACTGTGGGCGCGGGTGATTCCAGCGCCAAGATCAAGCCGGGCAACTACAAACATCAGCAGCTCATCTACGGGGTCATCCCGACCCCGGAGTCGAACGTCCGGGTCATCGGCAACGGGTTGTACACCGACTACTACGGACTCGGACCGTGGAATCTGTCGCGTCAGCAGATCCAGCACACGAAGAGTGGTGGCGTCGTCGCGTTGACCGCGGACCCGCCCGTGCAGTGGTACCAACGGGTCGAGTATCGGCGTACCAAGAACGGTTACACCGGTACGACGTACATCCTCGGCGGCATCCCGACCGGCAACGTCCTGCTCAAGGAGCAACCCCGCCGCTGACCCCGCGCCTTCCGATCCCGGGTCCGGCCGACGGCGTGTCCGTCGGCCGGACCAATCTTCGCGTCGCATGCGCTGTTCGCCGGCCGGAACCCGTAGTGTCACCTCGTCACGTTGAGGTGTCGGGGGACACTACGAAGAAGGTCAAGCACGATGCGTCGCTCGCGAAAGATGGTTCTCGGATTCCTGGCCGCGGCGTCGATGACGGTCGCTCCGCTGATGGTGGCGGCACCCGCCGCGGCGGCAACCGACTACGCCAATTGCACCGAACTGCGCGGCGACTACCCGCACGGTGTCGGCAAGACCGGCGCCGTCGACTCGACGTCGGGTACGCCGGTCACGACGTTCACCGTCGACGACGAACTGTACGAGGCGAACTCCGAGAGCGACCGCGACGGGGACGGCATCGCCTGCGAGAAGCACTGAGCGTGCGTCACACTGGGTGACGTGTTCACCCAGGTCGAGGACGAGAACCGCCGGTTGCTCCGTGCGCGCGACGCCATCGACCGCTCCTACGCCGACGACCTCGACATCGCAACGCTCGCCCGCATCGCGCTGATGTCGCCGTCGCACTTCATCCGCCGGTTCCGGGCCGTGTTCGGGGAGACGCCGCACCGCTACCTGCAGCGTCGGCGCATCGAGCGAGCCTGTGCCCTCCTTCGGACCACCGACGTCCCGGTGCTCGACGTCGCGTTGCTGGTCGGCTACGACAGTCCTGGCACGTTCGGCCGGACGTTCAGCCGAATCGTCTGCTGTAGTCCCACGGCCTACCGGCAGCGTGTCGCTCCGATTCCCGTTCCCGGTTGCTTCGTGCGCCGGTGGACCAGGCCGAGCGATGCTGCCACCGGGGTCCCGCGAGCGGCCGAAGTGAGCGATTTCGGAGAAGCGCCGACCGGGCCGCCGGTCGTATCGTCGGGCGCATGATCAACGGCATCGGTATCCATTCCGTCTACGTCCTCGATCAGGACGTCGCACTCGACTTCTACGTCGGCACACTCGGTTTCACGGTCGACACCGACGTCGACATGGGTTTCATGCGGTGGTTGACGATCGCGCCGCCCGGTCAACCCGACCGGCTCATCCTGCTCGAGAAGCCCGGGCCGCCCGCGCTTTCCGACGAGACCGCCGCGAAGATCCGCGACCTCGTGACGCAGGGGGCGATGCCGGTGACGATCCTGTCGACCGACGATTGCCGCGGCACCCACGCGGCGCTCGTCGCACGCGGCGTCGAGTTCACCCAGGACCCCGAAGACCAGCCCTACGGCACCGATTGTGCGTTCCGGGATCCGTTCGGGAACCAGCTGCGGATGACCCAGCGGGCGACCGCGGACCGGCCGGTCGCAGACGCCGACATCGCGCGGTGGGCCCCACCGGACAGCTGACCGGTCCAGGGCCATGGGTCGGATGCGGGCAACGATCCGGCCGCGACCGGAGTAGGCGTTAGATTCGTGCCCATGGCGGTCCGACTCGACAAGTACCTGAGCAGCAACCACCCGGACATCGCGATCGCGGCGGCGTTGCTGTTCCTGGCCGGGCTCATCGACGCCATCGCGTTCGTCGTGCTCAAGGGCAGCTTCGTCGCGTTCATGTCCGGCAACTCGACGATCCTGGGAGCGTCGACCGCCGCGGGCCGGTGGTCGACGATCGCGATCGTCGCCGGACTCGTCGCGGCCTTCTTCGGCGGGGCCGTGGGCGGCGCGGCACTCGGTCGCTGGGGCGGACAGCACTCGCCGGTCTGGGTTCTCGTGGCCGTGACGGTGACGCTTCTCGCCGGCACCGTTGTCGCGCTGACCGCGTCGCCGACGGCCGGGATGATCGTGGTGGCGACGGCGACCGGCGCGATCAACTCGGCGCTGTCGCACACGTCGGCGGTGCCGGGCGGCTTGACGTACGTCACCGGCACGCTGGTGAAGTCCGCGCACGAGCTGGTCGCCTCGCTGGGTACCGATCGACCGTGGGCGTGGCTGGCGGTGTTCTGGTTGTGGCCGGTGTTCGTCCTGGGCGCGGTGTGCGGCGGTTTCGCAGAACGTCACTGGGGTGTCGCCGGGTTGTGGGCCGGGGTCGCGATCGCCGCCTGCACCCTCCTCCTTCGGGTTGCCGAGACGTTGTCTCGGGGCAATTCGCGCTCAGATGGAACCGATCTTGCCGCTGGATAGTCTGAGTTACATGCGCGACGACAAGCTGCTCACCCGGATCTCCGCCCTTCTCCGTCAAGCGGAGAACACCGACAACGAGCACGAGGCCGAGACCTTCATGCAGGCCGCCCAGCGGCTCGCGACGGCGTCGTCGATCGACCTGGCGGTAGCGCGGGCCCACGACCCCGCGGCGCGCAAGAAGGTCACCCCGATCAGTCGACAGATCGCGATCGGCGAGCCCGGCAAACGCGGACTGCGGACCTACGTGCAGCTCTTCGTTGCCATCACCGCCGCCAACGACGTGACCGTCGACGTGGCGAGCAACTCGACCTTCGTGCTCGCCTACGGGTACGAAGCCGACATCGACGCCTGCGAGGCCCTCTACACGTCGCTGATCGTGCAGATGGTCGCGGCCAGCGACGCCTACCTGCGGTCGGGTGCCTACAAGGGCGAGACGTTCGCGCGGGTCGTCACCCGCGGGAACGGGTGGCGAGCCCGGCGGGTGATCGAGGAGAAGCCGTTGTCGCCGATCACGGCGCGGCTCAACTTCCAGTCGGCGTTCGCCGAACGCATCGGCAAGCGTCTCGCCGAGGCCCGCGACGCGGCGCGTGCGGAGGCCCTGGCCGCCGAACGCGACTCCGGGGAGACCACGCGCTCGACGGCGGTCGCGTTGCGCAACAAGGAGATCGAGGTCACCGACTTCTACCGGACCGAGTCGAGCGCCCGCGGGACGTGGCGTCCGTCGAGCGCCTCGGCCGGCTACTCGGAGGCCGCACGCCGCGCCGGCGACCGCGCGGGACGTCGCGCGAAGATCGGTGCCGACCGCGAGTTCGGCGGTGCGCGTGGCGCTTTGGAGGGTTAGGGCTCCACGCGCGTGGGCGGGGCGTCCACCGGACTCCCGGGAGGCCGGTCGTACCAGGATGCAGACGGGTGCGGGACGAACGGTGTCGGTGTGCCGGCCCACCGCCGCACCCACCGGCCCAGACGACCCTCGTCCGTTGCCACGGCGTGCACGACGATGGCGGTGACGACGAGGATCAGCGCGAACACGAACAGCCAGCTGATCGCGACGAAGACGACACCGAGGGTGCCGTAACTGCGGATGGTGCCCGCCGCGAGCGTCGGCAGTGCGACGCGGCTGCCGGCGAGCAGGGCGGTGATGAGGATGCCGGTACCGAGGCCGTTGAGGACGAGCAGCTTCATCGGTACCTGCGACGACACCAGGAGCCGCGGGATCGCGGTGAAGGTGACCGACCAGATCAACACGGTCACGGCGACGATGAGCCCGATTCCCAGGACGCCCCGATCGCCGATGTGCATGCCAAACAGCGAGGTGGCCTCCACTCCGGTGGACAGACCCTGCACGGTGACCGCGGCGGGGATGAGGAAGACGACGACGACCCATCGCCAGAAGCTGCTCCACGGCAGTTTGGCGACGTCCCAGATCGACACATACATTCGGCCGAGAGCACGGGACAGGGAGGTGGCGCCGGCGATGGTCATCAGCGCACCGACGATGCCGAAGGTCGTCGCCGAGGTCGGGTCGTCGATCGTGGGCGTGTCGAGACTGCTGACGGGGATACCGAGCTGGGTCAGTGCGTCGTCGACGACGCTGGCGCCCGGCAGGGTGAGCACCAGGATCACGACCGGGAGGATCGAGGTGAAGGCCTGCGCGGCCAGGGTCATCGACCGGTCCGTGAGATTACCCCGAGCCATGTCGATGACGATGCGGAGCATCAGGGAGGCGCCGGGCAGTCGCATCACGCGCTCGCGTACGGCATCGAGGTCGGGACGGCGCATGAAGTCTCCCATCGGCTCCGGGGTGAGCTTCGGCCCGCTCGCTTCGCTCCCGGCGCCGTGGCTCCTCGGCCCGCTCGCTTCGCTCCCGGCGCCGGGTCTCTCATCATCGGCGATGCCGTGAGTGAACGGGACACCGGGCGCGCACGATTCTATGAGGCCGAGCACCTCGTGCATCGCCTGTTCGACAACGTGTCGTCGTCACGGACGGTGCAACTCGCCGGCACCGAGGTCACCCTCCCCGCGGAGGCGCGCTTCGCCTCGATCGACGCCGTCGACGACTACGTGGGCCGCGTGCTCGCGCTGCCGGGTGTGCGGTCGAGTTTCGAGCGCGCGTCGCACCCGGTATCGGTCCGCGAACGGCGCGGCCAGCGGTCCGCCCACTATGCGGCGCGGGTTCGCAGATCCGACGGTGTGCCGGTCGCCGCCGAGATCGCCATCCCGTCCGCGGCCGACGGACGCTGGGCGCTGCGTGAACTGGTGGTGCTGCACGAGCTCGCCCATCACCTCGACGGCACGACCGGCCCGGCTCACGGGCGCGGATTCGTGCTGACGCTCATCGAACTCGTCGGGCTCGTACTGGGGCCCGAAGCCGCGTTCGTCTATCGCGTCGTGCTGTCGGATTCCGGGGTGGGGTGAACGACCTCAGCGCAGCCCGTCGCCGGCGAGCAGCGTCAGGTGGCTCGGGTGGTCGGGGTCGAGGACCAGACGCTGGTGTCGTCGTCCGCGTGCCTTGATGAGGTCGGGCACGAGCGTCAGGTAGCGCGGCAGGCTCGCGGCGTAGACGTCGACCCGGAGCCGATGGCCCGGCTGCAGGACCGCGTCGGTGGGGACGAGATCGACGTCGAGGCGGATCGGTTCGTCGGCGGGCACCGGCAGCTTGCGCTTGCGGGACAGATAGTGGTGCGCCGAGAGCAGGCTGCCGTCGTCGGCGTACGTCGACTTCGATTGGTCCAGTGCGCGATTCGACGCCGACAGCGCGCCGTTGGTGAGGACGACCGACGTACCGTCGGGCGCGACGTCGTTCACGGTCACCGCCCAGACGGCCTCGTGTGCCGTGGTGGCGACGTTGAGGCGCAAGTTCATGGCGCCGCTGATCGGGGTGGCCTCTCCGACCGGCTCCGTGGTGAACGACAACGCGCCCCGCTCCTGGTATCGCGCATCCCGGGCGAAGTCCGCGCCGAGGGCCAGCGTTGCCCCCGCGGTCACCTGGGTCATGTCCCGGGACCGGAGCCCCCGGGTGTCGGGCCGGACGTGTAGGGACGAAACACCCTGTGCGGGAGTGGCGCTCAGCGAACCGTCGTGAACGCAATGGTCGGCGGTCGACGACGGTTCGGCAGTCAGGTAGAGCCGCGTCGGGGCCACCCCGGGACGGGGGAAGCTCTGGCCCGCGGTCCACGCACCGCCCTGCTGCAGCATGGTGACCGGCCCGTAGTGCTCGATCCCGTTGCGGTGCCCCTTGAGCCAGCGGTCGAACCACGCGCGTTCGAGGACGTCCAGGCGCGGGGGAGCGAACTTGCCGCCGTATCCCGACCCCACGTCGAGGTGATAGCCGTCGCCGACGATCATCTGCTTGCGGCCCGGCTCCATCTGCAGGCGCTCATACACACCGGTTGCACTGCGGCCGAACAGATCATGCCAGGCGCCGACGGTGAAGGTGGGTGCTTCGATGCGATCGACGATCGGGTCGCGGGCGTCGAAGTACGGGTCGTCGAAGATGCGTGGATCACGGGCGGTGAGGAACCCCCACAGCAGCGAGGGGATCTCGGTGGCCGGGGACTTCACCCGGTCGATCGCCCAGCGCACCGCGTCGCCGCGCACGAGGTCGCGGATCACGTTGGCGGGGTTGGGAACCCACTTGAGCATGTTGACCGCGGACAACCACACCGGGATGAAGGCCGACGGCATGCCGCCGGTGATGTAGATGTCGCGCACCAGGTCGTCGCAACCCTCCACGGCGAACACGGCTTTCAGCTGTGGCGGCCGCTTGTCCGCGGCCTGCAGCGAGTTGATCGCCGAGTACGACCAGCCGGCCATCCCGACGGTCCCGTCGCACCACTCCTGCTCGGTCACCCAGTCGATGACCTCCACCGAGTCCTGCTGCTCGCGAGGACCGAGGATCTGCCACTTGCCCAGGCTCGCACCGGTTCCGCGGACGTCGACAACCACCTGCACATATCCGCTGCGCACCAGGTTGCGGTTGATGCCGAAGACGTCGAAGACCCCGCCCGACAGGGTCTGAGTCAGCGTCGTGAGTCCCTCGAGGGCCGTGCCCGTCGCGTCCATCGACCGGGATGCGGTGTGCAGTGCCTTGCCGAGGACGGGGGCGTGGAGGGTCTGGTCGATGAAGTCGATGGCCGCGCGGTTGTACGGGTTGATGTTGATGACCGCGGGATAGGGGGTGAGGATCGTCTGCCCGAACCGGTTGGCGGGCCGGATGACCGTGGCGCGCAGGACCACGCCGTCGCTCATGGTGATGGAGACGTTCCGGTCGATGACGACGCGCGGGTAGAGCTGCTTGCCGTCGACCTGCTCGCGCCAGCGGATACCGTCGGCGCCGCCGGTGGGATCACCGAGGGGGAGGGTGCCGAAATGCGGCGCACCAGTGGTGCGGGTTCGCGTCGACGGAGCGACGCGGGCGCGCGGCTGTGTGGGATCCAGCTGGTACGTCATGGTGCATCACCCTGCCTGGGATGAGGTGTCGCACCCGCGAGTTGTTGCACGGATCGAGACGGCCGGGTGGACACCGACACCCCGTCGTGTCGGTCGCTTGCTTCCCGGCCCGTCCGCTGGCTGCGGATTACAGTGTGGTCCAGGTCACTTCACGTAGTCGCTGAAGGATAACTCAGCGGCGGTATCGGATGGCTAACGAGGGGGCGTCTTTTGGTCATGCCTGCGTGTGTTCCTGGTCACATTCAGGTAAACCCAGGTCGATGGCGGCCGCCGCCTCGAGCACCATCCACGCCGACAACTGCACCGACAGATCCCGCTCCGGGACCTCGGACGGATTGACGGCGCCCGCCACGAACTGGGCTTTCGTGCCGGCGTCGGTCGGGATCACCGCGGTTCGTCGCCAGTCGCTGGAGAAGATCACCCGTCCGGCGACCTCGGTGCGATGAGCCCACGCGGCGTCCGCGCTTCGGGTCACGATCCGGGCTGCCCGCGTACGGAGTTCATCCGAACCGTCGACCTCGGGCAGGTCGGTGGCGATGAGTGCGAGGTAGCGGGCCAGCACGCCGTGGAAGAGGCCGCCGTCGCCGCCGCCTCCGCCGTTGATCACCCCGTCTGTGCAGGAGTGGTGCTCGACGGCGCCGAGCAGCCGGGCCAGCCGGTCGAGGTGCCGGCGATCTCCGGTCGCCCGCAACGCCTCGAGTTCGGCGCCCAGCACGACGCCCTGGCAGTAGGTGTAGGTGCCGGTCTCGGGTTTCAGTGAACCGTCGGGCAGCTTCTTGAGACCGTCGATGACCAGATGGGTGTCGGGATCGACGAGGTTGGCGTCCATCCAGTCGCACATCGCCACGGCGCGTTCGACGTGACCCGTGCGTGCCAGCAGGATCGCGGCCGGGCCGTTGGCCGGTGCGTTGAAGAACTGATCGGCCTTGCGCCAGGGGATGCCGCCGCCGTCCGCGGGCACCCAGGCGTCGAGCATCTGCGCGGCGAGGACGCGGAGTCCGCTCGCATGGTCGAGGTGTAGATGCCGGTCGGCGCGTTCGATGGCCAGCCCCAGCCACGCCATGTCGTCGTAATAATTGTTGGTCCAGCGGCCGCCGTTGCGGATCCGGATGCCGCGCAGCAACCGGTTGGCGTCGTCGGCGACGTCGGGGTCGAAGGAGCGGTCCGAGCCGACACGGTGGATCGCGGCGTCGACGAGCAGGTCGACGAGGTGTGCCTGCCACCAGTAATGCCAGGATCCGAACTGGGCCTGCACGCGCCCGATGGGCCAGGCGACGGCTCCGGCACGTGTCCCCGGCAGCCAGAAGGCCCGCTGCAGGTGCCGGTCGTAGATGGCGTCCGCGGCGGCCTGTGCGCGGGCGTTGGGGTCCCGCAGGTCCGACGATTTGGATTGTTCGTCCACGTCCGCGTAGCCTAGTCGTCGATGTGATGCACACCCGTGTGTCGTATCGGTTCAACCAGAGACCGTTGGTCGTCGGGATTTCCCGGACGAAGGCGCGACGAGGTCGCCGGCCCACGCAGGATGAACGAGGAATGTCGCTCCACACGATCAGTGTGTGCGTTCACGCCCCGTGCCTGTGTGCCGGGGCGTTTGTCGTCTCCGCCCTCGATCGCCTCCCGATGCCCGTCGCTCTTTTGTTGGACTCGACCAACTCATAGTGACGAGGAGAGGAGGCGAAGTATGGCCAAGTCCGAAAAGGTCGCCGCAGTTGCGGAGATCGCGGAGCAGTTCAAGAGCTCCACGGCGACGGTTGTCACGGAATACCGTGGCCTGTCCGTCACCCAGATCAGCACGTTGCGACGTTCCCTCGGTGAGGGTGCAACCTACTCCGTCGCCAAGAACACCCTGGTGAAGCGTGCCGCTGCTGAGGCGGGCGTGGAAGGGCTCGACGAGCTGTTCACCGGTCCGACCGCCATCGCCTTCATCGAAGGTGAGCCGGTCGTGGCCGCGAAGGCGATCAAGACGTTCGCCAAGGACAACAAGGCGCTGGTCATCAAGGGCGGGTACATGGACGGCCGCGCGCTGTCCATTGCCGAGATCGAGCAGATCGCCGACCTTGAGACCCGTGAGGTCTTGCTGGCCAAGCTCGCCGGTGCCATGAAGGGCAACTTGGCTAAGGCCGCCGGTCTGTTCAACCAGCCGGCTTCGCAGGTGGCGCGCCTGGCCGCGGCCCTGCAGGAGAAGAAGAACGAAGCCGGCGAGACCGAATAGGTCGTCCGCCGCACCACACCAATCCCCGAACCGTACGGGGATGAACACCAAAGCCCCGTACGGGGACTGACAGGAAGGACGCCAACCATGGCGAAGCTCACCGCTGACGAGCTCATCGATCAGTTCAAGGAACTGACCCTGCTGGAGCTCAGCGATTTCGTGAAGAAGTTCGAAGAGGTCTTCGAGGTCACCGCTGCGGCTCCGGTCGCCGTCGCCGCTGCCGGTGCCCCGGCTGCCGGTGGCGCCGAGGCCGCTGCCGAGCAGGACGAGTTCGACGTCATCCTCGAGGGTGCCGGCGACAAGAAGATCCAGGTCATCAAGGTCGTCCGCGAGGTCGTCTCGGGCCTGGGCCTGAAGGAAGCCAAGGACCTCGTCGAGAGCGCTCCGAAGGCTCTGCTGGAGAAGGTCGACAAGGAGGCCGCCGAGGCTGCCAAGGCCAAGCTCGAAGAGGCCGGCGCCAAGGTTTCGGTCAAGTAAGACCGACTCACGCGCAAGCGTTTCACGAGCCCGGGACAGCATCGCTGTCCCGGGCTCGTTGCTGTCCCGGGGAGGGGCGCTGGGTCGGGAGGGCGCTGGGTCGGGGTTCGCCCGCCCACCGGCCCGCGAATTGAGGTCGCATGCGATCTCGTTTCGTCGTTGCGACCTCGATCGAAGTCGCATCGACGACATGAAGTCGCATGCGACCAAGAGGTTGGCCGGCTCGGTAGGAGACCCGGCTCGGCGGATGAAACCGACGGGGCGGTCCGTGCGTCCAAGTCCCATGCCTGCGCCCTTCGCTCATGAACTGCCCGTCGACCGATACGGTCTCGTTCGTCGGGAAGCGACCCTGCGGGCCGGTGTCGGGGACGACGTCGTCGCCGCTGCAGTCCGACGCGGTCAACTCCTGCGGCTGGCGCCGGGGGTGTGGGTCGAGGGGGGAGCGCGGTTCGAGGGGCCGGCGGGCGCCGATCTGCTCTTCCGGCACCGATCCATAGCCGTGGCGACATCGGCGCGCGACCGCGGCATCTCGACACTGAGTCACGAATCGGCCGCCGCGCTTCTCGGGCTCGACACCCTGCATCCCGATCGCACCACGGTGCACCTGACGAAGGCCGCGAAATCCAGTGGCGGCTATGTGCGCGGACACCGTCATGTCCACAACGGCCCGCTGGGCCGCGATGAGACGGTCACAGTGGACGGATTGTCGGTCACGAGTGTCGAACGCACCGCGGTCGACATCGCGATGGCCGGTGACTTCGCCCAGGGGGTCGTCGTCTTCGACCGGGCGCTGGCGAAGGACGCGGATCACGACACGATGGCGGCCATGGTCGACGCACGCACGGGATGGAAGAACGTCGGCACTGCTCGCAGAGCGCTGGCGTGTTCGAACCGTCGATCGGAAAGCGTCGGTGAGTCGTGGAGCCGCGCGCAGATGATCGTCGCCGGACTCCCGGCACCCCGCCTGCAGAGCTCGTTCTCGACACCGGACGGAGAAATACGAGCGGACTTCGACTGGGACGGCCGGGTGATCGGTGAGTTCGACGGCCTCCAGAAGTACGGTCGGCTACTCCGCCCCGACGAAGAGCCACGTGATGCATTGATCCGCGAGAAGCGCAGGGAGGACGCGCTGCGCGCTCTTGGGATCATGGTGATCCGCTGGACCTGGTCGACTCTCGAACGCCGAGAACTCGTGGCTCTACTACGACCGTGGTTGACGACGACAGGTTCGCCCGCGGCCTGACCGTACGCAGAGCTAACACAGTCCCCATCGAATGCGATTACGCATTCGACGCACTTACGACGACCACCCGCGCCTCGACCCCGACGCGCGGTGCTGAGCCGTCGAAATCGTGTTCCGCAGGTGGAGCCCAGGTCTGCGGTGGCCGTCACATCGAGGGGCCGGCCCGACTTCCCTCACCGCGAACCATCGGATATTGTCATCGTCGCGGCGAGAGTTACCGGGCGGTAGGTTTCCCGCAGCCATCACCGAGAACCACGCGGCGGCGTTGTGGGCGGGGACGGGTCGGTTAGAGTGACCCCAACCACAAATGCCGCCGGTTGGTGCGCGGTCACACCGTGGCCGCCTCGGGGGCAGCGATCGTCTGGAGGAAGTTGTGGGTGTTGAGGTCAGCGTCGAAGGACTCACCAAGTCGTTCGGTTCGCAGAACATCTGGCGTGATGTCACTCTGACCCTGCCGGAGGGGGAGGTCTCGGCGCTGCTGGGGCCGTCGGGTACCGGTAAGTCGGTCTTTTTGAAGACCCTGATCGGTCTGCTGCATCCGGAGCAGGGGTCGGTGATCATCGACGGGACCGACATCACGCAGTGTTCGGCCAAGGAGCTCTACGAGATCCGCAAGCTGTTCGGTGTGTTGTTCCAGGACGGTGCGCTGTTCGGGTCGATGAGCCTGTTCGACAACATCGCGTTCCCGCTTCGTGAGCACACGAAGAAGAAGGAGAACGAGGTCCGCGACATCGTGATGGAGAAGATCGACCTGGTCGGTCTGACCGGTGCCGAGGACAAGCTTCCCGGTGAGATCTCCGGCGGTATGCGCAAGCGTGCCGGGCTGGCGCGCGCGCTGGTCCTCGACCCGCAGATCATCCTGTGCGACGAGCCGGACTCGGGTCTGGATCCGGTGCGTACCGCCTACATCTCGCAGTTGCTGATCGACATCAACGCCCAGATCGACGCCACGATCCTGATCGTGACCCACAACATCAACATCGCGCGGACGATCCCGGACAACATCGGCATGTTGTTCCGGAAGGAGCTGGTGATGTTCGGTCCGCGTGAGCAGTTGCTGACCTCGGAGCAGCCGGTGGTCAAGCAGTTCCTCTCCGGTGACCGGTTCGGTCCGATCGGTATGTCGGAGGAGAAGGACGAGGCCGTCCAGAAGCAGGAAGAGGCCATGCAGGCCGCGGGTATCTCCGGTGGTGGTACCAAGGAGGACTTCACCGAGATCATCCCGCAGGTCCAGCCCAATCCGGGTATGCCCGAACGCAAGGCGGTCGCCCGTCACCGTGAGCGCGTGCATGCGATGCTGCCCGGCCTGCCGCAGAACGCGCAGGAGGCCATCCGTCGCAGCCAGGAGCAGGAAGACCAGATCCGCGAGGAGAGCCGCGCCCACGCCGAGGATGTGGCGAACGGACGCCACAGCGGGGACAACGAGTGGACGAGCGCTTCCTCGGGGAACCTGGCCGTCGCCGACGCCAAGACCGACGTGATCGACTACGGCGGCAGCGATGCGCCGACAGAGCAGTGGCAGACGCCCGGTGGCGGCGACGCACTGACCAAGCCCAGTCATCGTGCTTCAGACGCAAACGAAGGGCGGACGATCCAGGGATGACCAATGCCACCACGCGTGGCGTCGACCGAATCGCGCAGGCCGGAACGGGCGCCCTAGCCCAGACCGGCAATATCGTTCAGCTCTTCGTCGATGTTGCACGCCAGACCTTTGTGCGCCCGTTTCAGTGGCGGGAGTTCATCCAGCAGGCGTGGTTCATCGCCAGTGTGACGATCCTGCCCACCGCCCTGATCGCGATTCCGTTCGGCGCGATCGTCTCCTTGCAGACGGGTTCGCTGATCAAACAACTCGGCGCCGAGTCGTACACCGGTGCGGCCAGCGTGTTGGTGGTCATCCAGCAGGGGTCACCACTCGTGACCTCGCTCCTCATCGCGGGTGCGGCCGGGTCGGCGGTTGCCGCCGACCTCGGTTCGCGCACCATCCGCGAGGAGATCGACGCGATGGAAGTGTTGGGCATCAACCCCATCCAGCGACTCGTGGTCCCGCGTGTGCTGGCCATGGTCCTGGTCGCGATACTGCTCAACGGTCTGGTCGCCGTCATCGGCATCGGTGGTGGTTACTTCTTCAACGTGGTGATGCAGGGCGGCACCCCGGGCGCCTACCTGGCGTCGTTCGGTGCCCTCGCCCAGCTGCCCGACCTCTGGGTGTCGACGCTGAAGGCCGCGGTCTTCGGTGTCCTCGCCGGCGTCGTCGCCGCCTACAAGGGCCTCAATCCCAAGGGCGGCCCGAAGGGTGTGGGTGACGCCGTCAACCAGAGCGTCGTCATCACATTCCTTCTGCTGTTTCTCGCCAATCTGATCATCACTGCGGTCTACCTGCAGATCGTCCCACCGAAGGGGAGCTAGTCGTGACCGATGGTGGCGGCGGCGTGACGATCGCCAAGAGCAGGCCCGAGTACTACATGTACGAGGCCCGCAAACAGCTGGGCAGACCACTCAAGGTGCTCGACGGCGCCGGTGAGCAGATGTCGTTCTACGGCCGCACGCTCGCGTGGATGCCGAAGACGCTGGTGCACTACACCCGTGAGGTCCTGCGCCTACTCGCCGAAGTTGCCTTCGGCTCGGGCGGACTCGCGGTGATCGGCGGCACCATCGGCGTGATGGTGCTGATGTCGGGCTTCACCGGCGTCGTCGTCGGCCTTCAGGGTTATGCGGCACTCGACCAGATCGGGTCGCAGGCACTGACCGGCTTCCTGTCGGCCTATGTCAACACCCGTGAGGTGGCGCCTCTGGTGGCGGGCCTCGCCCTGTCCGCGACCGTCGGCTGTGGCTTCACCGCCCAGCTCGGCGCCATGCGCATCTCGGAGGAGATCGACGCCCTCGAGACGATGGCCGTGCCGTCGATCCCGTTCCTCGTGTCGACGCGCGTGATCGCCGGGTTCATCGCGGTCATCCCGCTGTACGTGCTCGGTCTGCTGTCGGCGTACCTGGCGTCTCGGGTGGTCACGACGGTCTTCAATGGACAGTCAGGCGGTTCCTACGACCACTACTTCAACCTGTTCCTGCCGCCGGCCGACGTGCTCTGGTCGTTCGGCAAGGTGCTGGTCTTCGCCTTCGTGATCATCCTGGTGCACTGCTACTACGGCTACTACGCATCGGGTGGACCCGCAGGTGTGGGCGTGGCCGTCGGTCACGCGGTCCGCTCGGCACTGGTCCTCATCGCGATCCTCGACTTCTTCCTGGGACTCGCGATCTGGGGCACCACGACGACGGTCAGAGTGGGAGGTTAGCGGTGTCGGTCCTGCGTAGAAGGCTGCTCGGCCTGGTCTTCTTTCTCGTGGTCGCACTGTTCCTCACCGCGACCATCACCAAGTTCAACAAGACGTTCCAGGACTTCACCGACGTCACCCTGATGACCGACTCCACCGGCAACGCGCTGCCCGCGAACGCCGACGTGAAGGCGCGCGGCATGGTCGTCGGCGAGGTCCGTGAGGTGAAGCCGGCGCCCGACGGGTCGGTCGAGGTCATCCTCGGCCTCGACCCGAACAAGGCGAAGGAACTGTCGGACAAGACCACCGCGCGGATCCTGCCGAAGACGCTCTTCGGCGAGCGGTACGTGGCGCTGCAGGTCCCCGAGGACAACACCGGACCGACGCTGACCAACGGCGCGACCATCGAGACCGATCGCAGCGGCAACGCACTCGAGGTCCAGGAGTTGTTCGACAAGCTGCTTCCGGTCCTCGACGCCATCCCGCCGCAGGATCTCAACGCCACGCTGACCGCGCTGTCGAAGGCGTTGTCGGGCCGCGGTGAGCAGCTCGGCACGACGCTCGAAGAGCTCGACCAGATCTTCGTCGAGGTCAACAAGAACCTGCCCGACCTCGAGGGCACCCTCGAGGGCCTGGCGACCTTCTCGCAGACCTACTCGCAGGCGCTGCCCGACGTCGTCGACGCACTGGACTCGTTCCGGACGACGTCGAACACCATCGTCGAACGGCAGGCAGATCTGCGGACGCTCATCGCGACCCTCGGTGTGGCATCCGACGACCTCACCGGCTGGCTGCGCCAGAACCGCACCGACCTGATCGACCTCGCTGTCGACTCGGAAGAGTTGCTCGTCGGACTCGCGAAGCAGTCGCCGACCTTCGTCTGCACGTTCCGCAACTTCGTGGGTCTGATCCCCGAGTCACGCAGAATCGTGGGCGAGGGCACCAAGAACCCGGGTGTGCGGGTGAACCTGCAGTTCATCAATCCTCGTGGCCGCTATCTACCGAACCAGGACGAACCCCGCTTCATGGATCTCGACCCACCCGCCGTCTGCTACGAGCCCCCCACCGACGGTCGCCCGTTCCCGCAGTATCCGGGTGGCAGTCTCGCCGACGGCAGCTACCAGCCGCCGTCACGCAACGCCGGTCCGCGCAACGTTCAGAAGCTGCCGCAGCCGCAGTTCAGCGGCGTGCCTGCCGGTACCGCATCGGTCCGGTCCAACCCGTTCGACGATCCGGACTACCGCAAGCAGCTGCAGGTCATCTACGGCGCCACGAGCGGCCGTTCGCCGGAGTCGGTGCCGACCTGGGTGACCATGATCGCCGGCGGTTCCCTCCAGGGAGCGCAGGTCGAGATCAAATGAGGTCGATAATCGCGCCCCTGGTCAAGCTGATCATCTTCGCGGTCGTCACCGTCGTGACGACCAGCCTGCTCGCGATCACCATCGCGAACGCCGGCGGCGGCGGAGACGCGAAGTTCAAGGCCGTCTTCGACGACGCCACCCTGCTGAACTCCGGCGACGACGTCCGCATCGCCGGCGTGCGAGTGGGACAGGTGGAGAAAGTCGAGGTCTACGACCGCAACCGGGCGATGGTCTCGTTCAACCTCGACCGCGACCGGTTGCCCGACGGGACCCAGCTCTACATCCGCTATCGCAACCTCACCGGCCTGCGGTATCTGGCGCTCGAACGCGGCGCCGGCGACCCGGCCCGGACCGTGTCGCAGGGTCACACGTTCGGGTTGGACGAGGACGACGACTCCACCCACCCGCCGGTCAACCTCACCGAGTTGTTCAACGGGTTCCGGCCGCTGTTCCAACAGCTGTCGGCCGACGACGTCAACAAGCTGACCTCCGAGATCATCGCGGTCTTCGACGGTCAGGGCGGCTCGATCACGCGGCTGGTCAGCGACACCGCGGACCTGACGAACGCGATCGCCGACAAGGACAAGGTGATCGGTGAGCTGATCGGCAACCTCACCAAGGTCCTCGACACGGTCAACCGCAACGACGAGCAGTTCACCAGCCTCCTCGACAACACCGAGAAGTTGGTGACCGGGCTTGCCGCGCAACGCGGTTCGGTGGGATCGGCGATCAGTTCCGTGTCGAATCTGACCTCGGTGACCGCGAACATCCTCGGTGCGACGCGCCCGTCGATCCAGGGCGACATCGCCGGACTGAAGTCGCTGTCCGACGAGATCAACAAGCGCAACGAGGACATCGAGGAGACGCTGACCAACCTCCCGGTCAAGCTGCGCAAGGTCGGCCGGGCCGCGACCTTCGGTTCCTGGTTCCAGTTCTATCTGTGCGGTATCGACGTCGTCGCCGGCAACGGCAAGTCGACGCTGCTGACACAGCCGCTGGTGCCGCTGCCCGACATCAATCACGTGCTCTACACCAGTGCGGCCACCCGTTGCTGGGCTGACGAGAAGCCAGGGGGGTGACCACGATGGCAGACGAGAACAACCGCGCCGACGACAACGGCGACGACGACGCCGCGAAGCAGCCGGCGCAGCACCCGCATCGCCGCTTCGGCGGACGACGCAGCCCGGTCAGCATCGGCGCCATCGGTGTCCTGATCCTCCTGATGCTCGGACTCAGTGCCTTCTACCTGACCGAGGTTCCGCTGCTGGGCGCCGGCGCCCGCTACACCGCGCAGTTCACCGAGGCCGCCGGACTCAGGGCGGGTAATGAGGTGCGCGTGGCAGGCGTCAAGGTCGGCGAGGTCGAGAGCGTGAAGCTCAACGGCGACCGCGTCGACGTCAGCTTCAAGGTGGAGAACACCTGGATCGGCGACCAGACACAGGCATCGATCCAGATCAAGACGATCCTGGGGCAGAAGTACCTGGGACTGAACCCGCGTGGCAGTGAACCGGCCGACCCCGACGTTCCGCTCACCGACACGGTCTCGCCCTACGACGTCATCGAGGCGTTCTCGGGTGCGGCGCAGCAGATCGAGGACTTCGACAACGATCAGCTGGCCGAGTCGATGCGCGTGCTGTCGGATGCCTTCTCCGGTACGGCCGGCAACACCGGACCCGCGCTCGACGGTCTCGCGCGGTTGTCCAACACGATCGCCAGCCGCGACCAGGAGGTGCAGAAGCTCCTCGCCGCGACCAAGGACACCTCGAAGCTCCTGGCCGATCGCAACGAGGAGTTCGTGCGCCTGATCGGCGGCGCGGGCCAGCTGCTCGACGAGTTGAACAACCGGCAGCAGTCCATCTCCGCTCTGCTGGCCAGCACGACGAGCCTCGGCGACTCGCTTACCGGCATCGTGCGCGACAACGAGGAGCAGATCGGCCCGGCGCTCGACGCGCTGAAGGGCGTGAACGAGCTGCTGCAGCGTCAGAACCAGAACATCCGCGACACGATCAAGAACATGGCGCCGTTCTACCGCCTGTACGCCAACGTCCTCGGCAACGGCCGTTGGTTCGATCAGGTCGTGGTGAACCTACTGCCGCCGGCGCTGCCGCAGCAGAACACCACACGGCCGCCGAACAAGACGGCGATGGAAAACAACGGCGGAACGGGGGCAGGCTGATGACCGCACCAGACCTGACACAGATCTCCGGCCCCGGCCGCTGGTTCACCCCGCGGCACATCGTCGCGCTCATCCTCGGGCTGATTCTCGCGCTCGTCGTCGCGGGCGCCCTGTGGTGGGTGTTCTCCGCGATCGGGACCACCAAGATCACCGCGACGTTCAAACGTTCGGTCGGCATCTATTCCGGTTCCGACGTCCGCATCCTCGGCGTGGCCGTGGGCAAGGTCGATTCGGTGACGCCGCAGGGTGAGACGGTGAAGGTGACCATGACGGTCGACCGCGGCATCACGCTGCCCGAGAACGTCCGTGCCGTGCAGATGATCCCATCGGTCGTCGCCGACCGTTTCGTGCAACTGACCCCGGCCTACTCGGGAGGCCCGAAGGCCGGTCGCGACATCACCCTGAACGAGGACCAGACCATGGTCCCGGTCGAGGTCGACGAGCTCTATGCCAGCGTCAAGGAACTGTCGGACGCCCTCGGGCCCGACGGCGCGAACAAGACCGACGGCACCGGACGCCAGGGCGCGGTGAGTGAACTCGTCGCGACGGGCGCCGAGAACCTCGCCGGCAACGGCGAGAAGCTCGGAAAGGCCATCGAGAACCTGTCGAAGGCCTCCACGACGCTGAGCGATTCGCGGAACAACCTCTTCGACACCGTCAAGGGCCTCAACACCTTCGTCGGCGCGCTGCGCGAGAACGACGCCCAGGTGCGGCAGTTCAACACCCAGATGGCGTCGTTCAACAGGTTCCTCGCGGGTGAGCGCGAACAACTCGCAGCCGCGCTGAACAAGTTGTCGATCGCGCTCGGGGATGTGGCCGGCTTCCTGGCCGACAACCGTGAGCAGATCGGGGAGACGGTCAAGGACCTGCAGCCGACCACGCAAGCGCTGCTCGATGAGAAGAACAACCTCAAAGAGGTCCTGACGGTCCTGCCGGTGGCCATGAACAACCTGA
The DNA here is from genome assembly GCF_005502615.1 of Gordonia sp. ALPHA1B1. Taxonomy (NCBI): domain Bacteria; kingdom Bacillati; phylum Actinomycetota; class Actinomycetes; order Mycobacteriales; family Gordoniaceae; genus Gordonia; species Gordonia sp. ALPHA1B1. The sequence goes on from NZ_SCOC01000014.1 coordinate 48,618, forward strand.
TCAACGCCTACGACGCGGAGTCGGGAACGCTGGCCCTGCGTCTGACGATCCCGGAGCTGCAGGACCTGATCGGCGCGCAGTGCCGCCTGCTCGATCTGGGCGCGCTGATGCCGGGCAACCCGCAGTTCACGCAGTTCAGCAACACTCTGCGCCCGCTGATCAACCAATGTGAGGCCATCGGCAAGCAGATCACCGACGGGGTGCTCGAGCCGGTGTTACCGGTGCTGCCCTTCGGCATCATGAGCAACAACAAGCTGCAGAAGGCACCGGTTCCGGGCACGGTTCCGGGCAACCCCGACCCGCAGATCAACACGCCTGCACCGTCGGCGACGAAGACCCCGTCGACGAAGCCGTCACCGAGCTCGAGTGCCCCGCGACCCCGGGGAGGCAACTGATGAACCGACGCTCCGTGCGGACCACCCTGGCCGGCGCCGCGCTCTCGCTGACCGTGATGGTGTCGGGCTGTATGTCCGGCGGCATCCAGTCGATCCCGCTGCCCGGCGGCGTCGACACCGGGAGCAGCCCGCGCACATACAAGATCCAGTTCGACGACGTGCTCGACCTGGTGCCGCAGTCGATGGTCAAACGCGACGGCATCCCCGTCGGGCGCGTCACCAAGGTCGAGGTGCCGAACGACGCCTGGTTCGCGCAGGTCACCGTCGAGGTCCAGAACGACGTCGACCTGTCCGACGAGGCGCAGGCCAGCGTCCAACAGACCTCGCTTCTCGGTGAGAAGTTCGTGTCGCTGAGCGATCCGGACAACAGCGCGAACGCGCCGCGGCAGAATCCCGCCGAGCCGATCCCGGTGGACCGCACGCGTACCGCGACCGACATCGAGCAGGTTCTCGGAGCCCTGGCGTTGCTGCTGACCGGCGGTGGCATCAACCAGCTGCAGCCGATCGTCTCGGAGCTGAACAAGACGCTCGGCGGCCGTACCGACGAGGTGCGCAGCCTGATCGATCAGACGGAGAAACTCATCGCGGGGCTCAATCGTCAGCGCGACGACATCGTCGCCGCGATCGACGGTCTCGCGGATCTGTCCGCACGGACCGAGAAGCAGACCGCACAGATCGACCGCATCCTCAAGCAGCTCCCCGAGGGCATCGAGGTGCTCGAGGAACAGCGACCGCAGTTCGTCGACCTGCTGACCAAGCTCGATCAGCTCGGTCAGGTCGGTACCGATGTGCTGGGCAAGTCCCGCACGGCGCTGATCAACGATCTCAAGGCGCTGCGGCCGATCCTGAGCGAGCTGACCAAGGCCGCACCGGACCTGATCACCGCGGCGCCGCTGATGCTGACGCTCCCGTTCCCGGACTGGGTCCTCCCGGGCTTCCACGGTGACTCGGCCAATCTGTTCATGACGCTGGACCTGCGCATCCTCAACCAGCTCGAGGCCCTCGGCGTCGGGCAGGGGACACCGAAGTACTCGCCGCCGGCCCGCGTGAAGGTGCCGGTCAATCCGCGCAACCCGTACTACAACGGCAACGGGCCGCGGTACGGCTGGCCGACGATCACGCTGCTCCCGCCGGCCCCGAACTCACGGCCGGGACCCAACACCCCACCGTCGGGTGGCACCTACCCGGCCTCGGCGCCCGTACCGGCGGCGCCCGGCCAGGGGGTTCTCGACGGCCCGCTCGCGGCCATGGGTCTGGCCCCCAAGTCCCAGGCCCCTGAGTCACCGACAGGAGCAGGACGATGATCGGCAAGCTCGTCAAGATCCAGCTGATCGCCTTCGTCATCGTCGGCCTCGTCGCACTGGCCTACGTCGGCGCGAAGTACGCACGGCTGGACAAGCTGGTCGGCGTCGGCATGTACACCGTCACCGCCGAGCTGCCCGCCTCCGGCGGCATCTTCACCAACGCCGAGGTCACCTACCTGGGTGTGCCGGTCGGCCGGGTCGGTGCGCTCGACCTCACCCAGGAGGGTGTCGACGTCAAGCTCGAGCTCGACTCGGGCGGACCGAAGATCCCGGCGTCGGCGGTGGCCGTGGTGGCATCGCGTTCGGCGATCGGTGAGCAGTACGTCGACCTGCAGCCGACCTCGGCGTCGGGGCCCTATCTCGAGAACGGCTCGACCATCCGGGAATCGCGGTTGCCCGAGCCGCTCGAGGACGTGGTCAAGTCCGCGGTCGACTTCACCTCGTCGATCCCGGTCGACGACCTGCACACCGTCATCACCGAACTGGGTAACGCATTCAACGGCCAGGGGGAGAACCTCACCCGGCTCGTCGATTCCCTCGGCAAGCTCTCGCGGGCCGGCGTCGACAACCTGAGCGAGGTGGTCGGGCTGATCCAGGATTCGAACGTCGTCCTGGCGACACAGGCCGACCAGTCCGACGCAATCCTCAGCTGGTCGCGCAACCTCGACCTGATCACCGCGACCCTGGCGTCGTCGGATCCGGATCTGCGCCGGCTGCTGACCACCGGCACCTTGTCGGCGACGCAGATCTCCGAGTTGATCCAGAAGAACGGCAACGACATCTCCAAGGTGGTGAAGGATCTCGCCGAGGTGGCGCGCACGATCGAGCCGGTCACCTACACGACGTCGATGACGTTCGCGATGCTGTCGGCACTGTCTGCGGGCAGTTACTCGCCGGCTCCCGGTGACGGTCAGATCCACTTCGGTATCGTCCTGGAGACCAACAACCCGGCCTCGTGTACCCGCGGTTACGAGGGGACCCAGGAGATCATCGCGGAGATGAAGCGCAAGAACCCGAACTTCGACGTCCACTACGACGAGTTCCCGTTCAACACCGAGGCCCGATGCAAGGTGCCGTTCGGGAACCCGACGGGTGTGCGCGGCGCCGACCGTGCGCAGTACGCCAACCCGGCGTACCCGCAGCCGTGGGACAACACGCCGAAGAAGGACCCGGACAAGCTGAACCTCAACCCGCTCGCCATGCAGCTCAGTGCGCTGCTCGGCGTGCGGCCCAAGTAACGACGCGCGGCCTGCCGAGCCCGACGCCCCGCCCAGCGCGGGCCGATCGGGACTTAGGCTGTGCTCAGGAGCGATCTATACAGTGTCTTCTGCTATGACTGGCACCTCGACAATCACCGGCCCCGAGACCCCGGATTCCTCGGGTTCGACGACGACCCGCGTGGGACTACTCGCGCTGTCCGTGGTCGCGGTGATCGCGGCACTCGTGTGCGTGGCGGTCTTCGGTGTCCAGGCCATGGGTGCGTACGCCACCAAGGACGCGCGCGACGAGGCGACCCAGGCAGCCGAGCAGGCCGTCCTGAACATCACCACGATCGACCCGGCGAACATCGACGACTTCCGTCAGCGCGCGGAGGGTTCGCTTACCGGCAAGGCCAAGCAAGAGGTCCTCGGCGACGCGACGGACGGCGATGAGAAGGCCGGCGACGAGAAGGCCGGCGAGACCGGCAACGTCCTCGACGTGCTCGCCGAGGCGGGGGAGAACACCGCGAAGCTCAGTGCGCGGCTGCTGCGCAGTGCGCCGAGCGAGGTCGACGACGAGGGTGGCAAGGCGAAGGTCCTCGTCTACGTCCTCACGACTCTCCAGCGCGCCGGGGAGCCGAACGTCGACCAGACGCGCGGCTTCCAGGTCAGCATGACCCGTGAGGGAGACACCTGGAAGGCCGAGAACGTCGCCGGTCTCGAGGGCATCGAGTACGCCGACGCCGGCCAGGCGCCCGCGACGGGAGGCGGAAACTGATGGCACCGACCCCGAACCAGCCCCCGCGCAAGCGACGTCCGACGCCGAAGGTCGCCGGACACACTCGTGCCGCGCGTTCGGACGCCGACGAGGTGGCCACCGAATCCGGTGTGTCCCTGTCGAAGTCCGACGACGCGGAAGTCTCCGTGCCCGCTGAGGAGCGAGGAGCGGAGACGCCGGGCCTCGAAGGGGCCGAACCCACCCCGCCCACGACCAGGACCCGCCCGGTGTCGCGGGTTTCGACCCTGCGTCCCAGCGGAACGCAGACAGGCGCGGACGGTCCGTCGTCGACCGGTTCTGGGCCGTCTCGGCCGGCCCCCGAGCGGGGACCGGCGAAGAAGCGCAATCCGCTGCTGTTGACCGCGATGCTGGCCGGGGTGGCCGTGCTGCTCGGCGTCGCCGCGGTGATCCTGGCCTTCCGGCCGGGCCTCGGGGAGAACCGGGCGTTCGTCGATCAGAGCGCCACCACCGAGCTCATCGGCCAGTCGCAGGAGCAGATCTGCGCGGTGTGGGGACACGAGCACACCGACCTCGGCGGCTGGGCGAAACGCGCCCAGAACGCGCTCACCGGAGATGCGCGCAAGGAATTCGACGAGTCGCTGAAGACCCAGCGCGACCTGATCACCCAGACCAAGTCGGGAGCCGAATGCCGGGTCGACGCGGTCGGCGTCACCAACCTGTCCGGCGCAGGCGACGGCGCGCGTGCGACGGTCATCGCGAACCTCATCATCAGCGAGACACAGAACAGCATCGCCACCAACAGTCTCGCCCCGCGTGTCCAGTTCGCGATGGTCAAGGAGGGGGATACGTGGCGGATCCAGGGCGTCGAGCCCTTCTGATCGCCGCGTGAGCGCCATGTGGACGGGTGACTCGCGGGACAAGTTGGCGAAATTGGCGCGTACCGCTTGACGTTTGGGCGTTGTCGGGCCAGGCTGTGACCAGCGGTCGACGTGCAGGCAGCCACCCGTGCGAAATCGCTTCTTGACGGGCTTGACAAAGTACGTCTATTTTCTGCTACAGTTGGACGTTGCGCTGGCTGCCTCCTGTCCATCTACCGATCCTTCTACGGCCACTCTTAGCTGTGTGTGCTGCGGTGATCGCCGATCTCAGGGTGTCACCAGCGAACGGCCCATCAAGCCACCGCACATCTAGGTTGTGAATAACGTCGTGTTGGAAGGACGCATCTTGGCAGTCAACCGCCAGTCCACCTCAACAATCCCCGGCGCGCCGCATCGCGCGTCGTTTGCAAAGATCAGCGAGCCGCTGGAGGTTCCCGGCCTCCTCGACCTCCAACTCGATTCCTTCGAATGGCTCGTCGGGTCCCCGGAGTGGCGCGCCAAGGCGATCGCCCGCGGAGACGAGAACCCGACGGGCGGGCTGGAGGACATCCTCCACGAGCTGTCCCCGATCGAGGACTTCTCCGGGTCGATGTCCCTTTCGTTCTCCGAGCCGCACTTCGACGAGGTCAAGGCCTCTGTCGAGGAGTGCAAGGACAAGGACATGACCTACGCGGCGCCGCTGTTCGTCACCGCTGAGTTCATCAACAACAACACCGGTGAGATCAAGTCGCAGACCGTCTTCATGGGCGACTTCCCGATCATGACCGACAAGGGCAGCTTCATCATCAACGGCACCGAGCGTGTCGTGGTGAGCCAGCTGGTCCGCAGCCCCGGCGTCTACTTCGACGCCGCGATCGACAAGGCCACCGAGAAGACCCTGCACACCGTCAAGGTGATCCCGGGTCGCGGTGCGTGGCTGGAGTTCGACGTCGACAAGCGCGACACCGTGGGTGTGCGTATCGACCGCAAGCGCCGTCAGCCGGTCACCGTGCTGCTCAAGGCCCTCGGTTTCACCACCGAGGAGATCTCCGAGCGCTTCGGCTTCTCCGAGATCATGATGTCGACCCTGGAGAAGGACAACACCGCCAACCAGGACGAGGCGCTCCTCGAGGTCTACCGCAAGCTGCGTCCGGGTGAGCCGCCGACCAAGGAGTCCGCGGAGAACCTCCTGGAGAACCTGTTCTTCAAGGACAAGCGCTACGACCTCGCTCGCGTGGGCCGTTACAAGGTCAACAAGAAGCTGGGCCTGACGGCCAACCCGATGATCGGCGAGTCGACCCTGACCCGCGAGGACATCATCGCGACCGTCGAGTACCTGGTGCGTCTGCACGAGGCCGATCCGCACACGGTCACCTACATGACCGTGCCCGGTGGCGTCGAGGTGCCCGTCGAGGTCGACGACATCGACCACTTCGGCAACCGTCGTCTGCGTACCGTCGGCGAGCTGATCCAGAACCAGATCCGCGTGGGCCTCTCGCGTATGGAGCGTGTCGTGCGTGAGCGCATGACCACCCAGGACGTCGAGGCGATCACCCCGCAGACCCTGATCAACATCCGTCCCGTCGTGGCGGCGATCAAGGAGTTCTTCGGAACCAGCCAGCTGTCGCAGTTCATGGACCAGAACAACCCGCTGTCGGGTCTGACCCACAAGCGTCGTCTGTCGGCGCTGGGCCCGGGCGGTCTGAGCCGTGAGCGTGCCGGCCTCGAGGTGCGCGACGTCCACCCGTCGCACTACGGCCGTATGTGCCCGATCGAGACCCCTGAGGGTCCGAACATCGGTCTGATCGGTTCGCTCTCGGTGTACGCGCGGGTCAACCCGTTCGGCTTCATCGAGACCCCGTACCGCAAGGTCGTCGACGGTGTCGTCACCGACGAGATCGAGTACATGACCGCCGACGAGGAGGATCGCTTCCTCATCGGTCAGGCCAACACCAACTTCGACGGCAGCGGCCGCATCACCGACGAGCGTGTGCTGGTGCGCAAGAAGGGCTCCGAGGTGGAGTTCGTGGGCGCCGACGCCGTCGAGTACCTCGACGTCTCGCCGCGCCAGATGGTGTCGGTCGCCACCGCGATGATCCCGTTCCTCGAGCACGACGACGCGAACCGCGCCCTGATGGGTGCGAACATGCAGCGTCAGGCCGTGCCGCTGGTGCGCAACGAGTCGCCGCTGGTCGGTACCGGTATGGAGCTGCGTGCCGCCGTCGACGCCGGTGACGTCATCGTGTCCTCCAAGACCGGTGTGGTGGAAGAGGTCTCGGCCGACTACATCACCGTCATGTCCGACGAGGGCACCCGTGACACCTACCGGATGCGCAAGTTCGCGCGTTCGAACCACGGCACCTGCGCCAACCAGCGTCCGATCGTGGACGAGGGCCAGCGCGTGGAGGCCGGCCAGGTCCTCGCCGACGGCCCCTGCACCGAGAACGGTGAGATGGCGCTCGGCAAGAACCTGCTCGTGGCGATCATGCCGTGGGAGGGTCACAACTACGAGGACGCGATCATCCTGTCGCAGCGCCTCGTCGAAGAGGACGTGCTCACCTCGATCCACATCGAGGAGCACGAGATCGACGCCCGCGACACCAAGCTCGGTGCCGAGGAGATCACCCGGGACATCCCGAACGTCTCCGACGAGGTCCTCGCCGACCTCGACGAGCGCGGCATCGTGCGCATCGGTGCCGAGGTCCGCGACGGCGACATCCTGGTCGGCAAGGTCACCCCGAAGGGTGAGACCGAGCTGACCCCGGAAGAGCGTCTGCTGCGTGCCATCTTCGGTGAGAAGGCCCGGGAGGTCCGCGACACCTCGCTGAAGGTGCCCCACGGCGAGACCGGCAAGGTCATCGGCGTGCGCGTGTTCAGCCGCGACGACGACGACGATCTCGCGCCCGGCGTCAACGAGCTGGTCCGCGTGTACGTGGCCCAGAAGCGCAAGATCCAGGACGGCGACAAGCTCGCCGGTCGCCACGGCAACAAGGGCGTCATCGGCAAGATCCTCCCGCAGGAGGACATGCCGTTCCTGCCCGACGGCACCCCGGTCGACATCATCCTGAACACCCACGGTGTCCCGCGTCGTATGAACATCGGCCAGATCCTGGAGACCCACCTCGGGTGGATCGCCAAGGCCGGCTGGAACATCAACGTGGCCGAGGGCGTCCCGGAGTGGGCCTCGAACCTGCCCGAGGACATGTACTCGGCGGAGCCCGACACCAACACCGCCACCCCGGTGTTCGACGGTGCGCGTGAGGAGGAGCTGACCGGACTGCTGTCCTCGACGCTGCCCAACCGCGACGGTGAGGTCATGGTCAACGGCGACGGCAAGGCGATGCTGTTCGACGGTCGTTCCGGCGAGCCGTTCCCGTACCCCGTGGCGGTCGGCTACATGTACATCATCAAGCTGCACCACCTGGTCGACGACAAGATCCACGCCCGTTCGACCGGCCCGTACTCGATGATCACCCAGCAGCCGCTCGGTGGTAAGGCGCAGTTCGGTGGTCAGCGCTTCGGTGAGATGGAGTGCTGGGCGATGCAGGCGTACGGCGCCGCCTACACCCTGCAGGAGCTGCTCACCATCAAGTCTGACGACGTGGTGGGCCGCGTGAAGGTCTACGAGGCGATCGTCAAGGGCGAGAACATCCCGGAGCCGGGAATCCCCGAGTCGTTCAAGGTGCTTCTGAAGGAACTTCAGTCGCTCTGCCTGAACGTCGAGGTGCTCAGCTCCGACGGTGCCGCCATCGAGATGCACGACACCGACGACGAGGACCTGGAGCGCGCTGCTGCCAACCTCGGAATCAACCTGTCGCGCAACGAGTCGGCAACCGTCGACGACCTCGCCAACTGATCCTCACTGACAACAGAGCTCTGGAAAGGTAACAAGTGCTCGACGTCAACTTTTTCGACGAACTGAAGATCGGCCTGGCCACGGCCGACGACATCCACAACTGGTCATACGGTGAGGTCAAGAAGCCGGAGACGATCAACTACCGCACGCTCAAGCCCGAGAAGGACGGCCTGTTCTGCGAGAAGATCTTCGGACCGACCCGCGACTGGGAGTGCTACTGCGGTAAGTACAAGCGCGTCCGCTTCAAGGGCATCATCTGCGAGCGCTGCGGCGTCGAGGTGACCAAGGCCAAGGTGCGCCGTGAGCGCATGGGCCACATCGAGCTGGCCGCACCGGTCACGCACATCTGGTACTTCAAGGGTGTGCCGAGCCGGCTGGGCTACCTGCTCGACCTGGCGCCGAAGGATCTCGAGAAGATCATCTACTTCGCCGCCTACGTGATCACCGCCGTCGACGACGAGCTGCGTCACAACGAGCTCTCGACCCTCGAGGCCGAGATGGAGGTCGAGAAGAAGGCCGTCGCCGATCAGCGCGACGCCGACCTGAACGAGCGTCAGCAGAAGCTCGAGCAGGATCTCGCCGAGCTCGAGGCCGAGGGTGCCAAGGCCGACGTGCGCCGCAAGGTGCGCGACGGTGCCGAGCGCGAGATGCGTCGTATGCGCGACTCCGCCCAGCGTGAGCTCGACGGCCTCGAGGAGATCTGGGACAAGTTCGTCAAGCTCTCCCCGGGCGACCTCATCATCGACGAGAAGCTGTACCGCCAGCTCGAAGAGCGCTACGGCGAGTACTTCCAGGGGTCGATGGGTGCCGAGGCGATCAAGAAGCTCCTCGAGACCTTCGACATCGACGCCGAGGCCGAGTCGCTGCGCGAGACCATCCGCAGCGGCAAGGGCCAGAAGAAGCTGCGTGCTCTCAAGCGCCTGAAGGTCGTCGCCGCGTTCCAGCAGTCGGGCAACTCGCCGCTGGGCATGGTCCTCGACGCCGTGCCGGTGATCCCGCCGGAGCTGCGCCCGATGGTTCAGCTCGACGGTGGCCGCTTCGCGACCTCCGACCTGAACGACCTGTACCGCCGCGTCATCAACCGCAACAACCGCCTCAAGCGTCTGATCGACCTCGGTGCCCCCGAGATCATCGTGAACAACGAGAAGCGGATGCTGCAGGAGTCGGTCGACGCCCTGTTCGACAACGGTCGTCGCGGCCGTCCGGTCACCGGACCGGGCAACCGCCCGCTGAAGTCCCTGAGCGATCTGCTCAAGGGCAAGCAGGGTCGTTTCCGTCAGAACCTGCTGGGTAAGCGCGTCGACTACTCGGGCCGTTCGGTCATCGTCGTCGGCCCGCAGCTGAAGCTGCACCAGTGCGGCCTGCCGAAGCTGATGGCTCTCGAGCTGTTCAAGCCGTTCGTGATGAAGCGTCTGGTCGACCTCAACCAGGCCCAGAACATCAAGTCGGCCAAGCGCATGGTCGAGCGTCAGCGCCCCGCGGTGTGGGATGTCCTCGAAGAGGTCATCTCCGAGCACCCGGTTCTGCTGAACCGTGCACCCACGCTGCACCGCCTCGGCATCCAGGCCTTCGAGCCGCAGCTGGTGGAGGGCAAGGCCATCCAGCTTCACCCGCTGGTGTGTGAGGCCTTCAACGCCGACTTCGACGGTGACCAGATGGCCGTGCACCTCCCGCTGTCGGCGGAGGCGCAGGCCGAGGCGCGCATCCTGATGCTGTCGTCGAACAACATCCTGTCGCCGGCGTCGGGCCGTCCGCTCGCCATGCCGCGTCTGGACATGGTGACCGGTCTGTACTACCTGACCACCCTCAAGGAGGGTGCGGCGGGCGAGTACACCCCGGCGAACGGCGACGACGTCGAGCGTGGTGTCTACTCGACCCCGGCCGAGGCCATCATGGCCGTCGACCGCGGTGTGCTGACCGTGCAGTCGCGCATCAAGGTGCGTCTGACCGACCAGCGTCCGCCGGCCGACATCGAGGCCGAGCAGTTCCCCGACGGCTGGAAGTACGGCTCGCCGTGGGACATCGAGACCACGCTGGGCCGGGTGCTGTTCAACGAGCTGCTGCCGATCGAGTACCCGTTCGTCAACGAGCAGATGCCGAAGAAGCGTCAGGCCGTGATCATCAACGATCTCGCCGAGCGCTACCCGATGATCGTGGTCGCCCAGACCGTCGACAAGCTGAAGGACGTCGGCTTCTACTGGGCCACCCGTTCGGGCGTCACGGTCTCGATGGCCGACGTGCTGGTGCCGCCGCAGAAGGCGGAGATCCTCGACAAGTACGAGGAGCGGGCCGACGGTCTGGAGCGCAAGTTCCAGCGCGGTGCCCTCACCCCGGACGAGCGTCGTGACTCCCTCGTGGAGATCTGGAAGCAGGCGACCGAAGAGGTCGGCGCGGCCATGGAGGCGCACTACCCGGACGACAACCCGATCCCGATGATCGTGAAGTCGGGTGCGGCGGGCAACATGACCCAGATCCGCTCGCTGGCGGGCATGAAGGGTCTGGTGACCAACCCGAAGGGTGAGTTCATCCCGCGTCCGATCAAGTCCTCGTTCCGCGAGGGCCTGACCGTGGCCGAGTACTTCATCAACACGCACGGTGCCCGCAAGGGTCTGGCCGACACCGCGCTTCGTACCGCCGACTCGGGTTACCTGACCCGTCGTCTGGTGGACGTGTCGCAGGACGTCATCGTGCGCGAGACCGACTGTGGCACCGAGCGTGGCATCACCACGACCATCGCCGAGAAGCAGGCCGACGGCACGCTCATCCGTGACGCGCACGTCGAGACCTCGACCTACGCCCGCACGCTGGCGCAGGACGCGGTCGACGCCGACGGCAACGTCATCGTCGAGCGCGGTCACGACCTGGGCGACCCGGCCATCGAGGCCCTGCTCGCCGCCGGCATCACGCAGGTGAAGGTCCGCTCGGTCCTGACCTGTGGGACCGGCACCGGTGTGTGTGCGATGTGCTACGGCCGTTCGATGGCCACCGGCAAGCTCGTCGACATCGGCGAGGCCGTCGGTATCATCGCGGCCCAGTCGATCGGTGAGCCCGGTACCCAGCTGACGATGCGTACGTTCCACCAGGGTGGCGTCGGTGACGACATCACCGGTGGTCTGCCGCGTGTCCAGGAGCTCTTCGAGGCCCGCGTCCCCAAGGGCGTCGCGCCGATCGCGGAGGTCTCCGGCCGGGTGCGTCTCGAAGACGACGACCGCTTCTACAAGATCACCCTCATCCCGGACGATGGTTCGGAAGAGGTTGTCATCGACAAGATCTCGAAGCGTCAGCGTCTGCGCGTGTTCAAGCACGACGACGGTTCCGAGCGGCTCCTCGCCGACGGTGACCACGTCGAGGTCGGCCAGCAGCTCATGGAGGGCTCGGCCAACCCGCACGAGGTGCTCCGTGTCATGGGTCCCCGTCAGGTGCAGATCCACCTGGTCAACGAGGTCCAGGAGGTCTACCGCAGCCAGGGTGTGTCGATCCACGACAAGCACATCGAGACCATCGTGCGTCAGATGCTGCGTCGCGTGACGATCATCGACCACGGTTCGACCGAGTTCCTGCCCGGTTCGCTCGTCGAGCGCGCCGAGTTCGAGGCGGCCAACCGTCAGGTCGTGACCGAGGGTGGCGAGCCCGCTGCCGGACGTCCGGTGCTGATGGGTATCACCAAGGCCTCGCTGGCGACCGAGTCGTGGCTGTCGGCGGCGTCGTTCCAGGAGACCACGCGTGTCCTGACCGACGCGGCGATCAACAGCCGCAGCGACAAGCTGATCGGTCTGAAGGAGAACGTGATCATCGGTAAGTTGATCCCGGCCGGTACCGGTATCAACCGCTACCGCAACATCCAGGTTCAGCCGACCGAGGAAGCTCGTGCCGCGGCGTACGCGGTGCCGTCCTACGACGACACCTACTACAGCCCGGACGGCACCTTCGGTGCTCCGGCCGGCGCTGCGGTGCCGCTGGACGACTACGGGTTCTCCAACGACTACCGGTAGGCGCTAGGACAAGACGACGCGGCCCCCGCACTCATCGCGAGTGCGGGGGCCGCGTCGTTTCTAGGGAACGGGAAGAGTTGTGACGGTGCGGGTTTTGAGCAGCAGGTCGTAGTAACGGCCGCCGGGGTAGTAGGTCGGGGTCGCGGTGTCGGCCACCATGTCCGACGACCAGCCAGTGGCGAGTGCGCGGATGACCCGTCCGTTGCGGGGACGCGGCACCGCAAGCTCGGACAGTTCGCCGATCAGGTCGGTCGACTCGCCTTCGGCGTCGATGTGGATTCCGGTCACCAGGCGCGAGCCGAGAAACTCCTGCCGCGTTGTCTCCTGCAGGACGGACACGCCTTGCCCGAAGTTGTTGGATACCGACGGTTGCGAGGCGATCACGCGAATCTGCAGCCCGGCGGCACTGAGAGATGCTGCGGCGGTGGCGAAGTTGACGCCGAAGAACGAGTTGACGGGGTCGAACAGCATGAGGCCGGCCAGGCGTCGGTAGGCGACGGGGTCGGCGCGGCGGAGTGCGTCGGCCGCCACGACGACGAACTCGCCGCCGGCCGAGTGTCCGGAGAAGATCATCCGATACGGCATCGTCACGTCGGGGCGGTGGGCGGAATCGCGTGCTTTGCGAAGGCTTGTCGCGAGCGGACTGCCTCTGTCGCGGCCGGCACCGAAGACCCCGCCGATGGTCCGCGCGAACGCGGCGTTGTCGGCGATGTTGTAGGCGACGGCGCACCCGCCGAGGTTGACCGAGTCCAGCGTCGGGCTCACGACGAGGAACCCGGCTTTCGCATACGCGCGGGCCATGGCGTCGAGGTTGGCCGCCGTGCGGGAGAAGCCGTGCTGCAACCACACGATCGCCGAGGGTTCACCGGGCGGGAAGTACCACCGGGCCGCGACCCGGACGGGCTTGCCCGCACATTCGGTGGCGATGTCGGACCACGACACGGCCGCCGGCGCTGCTGTCACTGCCGACGGTGTCACACCGACGAACACCACGATCGCGGCAACAACCGCGATGCACCAGCGGAACAATCTTCCCGACATCCGGCAAGTCTAGGACCGGCCAGATGCCACGGTGCGCGGTTTCAGGGAGCGCGACCCCCTCCGGCCTCTGCTCCCTGAGGAGCGTCACACCCTGCCCCCTGAGGTGCGAGGAGCGTTGGCGACGAGCCACGAAGGGCCTGGTGAGGCACCTTGCGAGCCCCTTCGTGGCTCGCTTCGCTCGCACCTCAGGGAGCATGAATGTCGGACGCCCGCGTCCGCTCCCTGCCTCGAAGGGTCACAGCTTCCGCTTGACCAGCTTCCCGGTCGGCGTGCGCGGCAACGTGTCCCGGAAGATGACCTCGCGCGGCAGCTTGAACTTCGCGATCCGCGGTCGGAGGTGATCCAACAATGCATCGGCGAGCTCGTCGCCGGCGTCCTGCCCCGAGACCGGTTGCACGACCGCCGTCACCCGCTCGCCGAGATCGGGGTCGGGTACGCCGATGACCGCGGCGTCGAGCACCGACGGGTGGGCGAGGAGTGCATCCTCGATCTCCCGCGGGTAGATGTTCACCCCGCCGGAGATGATCAGGAACGAGTCGCGGTCGGTGAGGAACAGGTGGCCATCGTCGTCGACGTAACCGACATCGCCGGTGGTCGTCCATGTCGGATGCTCGGGATGCTGTGCGCCACTGGTCTTCTCGGGGTCATTGTGGTACTCGAACGGCAGCCGGTCGCGCTCGAAGTAGATCGTGCCGATCGTTCCCGGCGGCACCTCGGTGCTCTCGGGATCGCAGACCCGGATCGTGCCGAGGACGGCGCGCCCCACCGTGCCCGGGTACTCCAGCCACTCCGGGGTGTCGACGATGGTGAGACCGTTGAGCTCGGTGGACGAGTAGTACTCGGACAGGATCGGACCCCACCAGTCGATCATGGCCCGTTTGACGTCGACGGGACACGGCGCGGCGGCGTGCACAGCGACCTTCAGGCTCGACGTGTCGTACCGGGCCCGCACCTTCTCGGGCAGGCGGAGCATGCGCACGAACATGGTCGGCACCCACTGGCTGTAGGTGACGCGGTGTTCCTCGATGAGGGCCAGCGCCCGTTCCGCGTCGAACCGCTCCATCACCACCACCGTGCCGCCGAGTGCCTGTATCGAGGCGCAGGTGCGGAGCGGCGCAGCGTGATACAGCGGTGCCGGCGACAGGTATACGGTGTCGGGACCGACGCCCCACACGGACTGGTTCATCGCGATCATGGTGTCGCCGGGCTCGTCGACCTGCCGGTTCGGCAGTTCGGGTTTGATGCCCTTCGGTCGTCCGGTGGTGCCGGACGAGTAGAGCATGTCCGCGCCTCGCGGCTGGTCGGCGAGCGGTTCGGTCGACTGCGTCGCCGCGGCGGCGTCGAGGTCCTCGTGACCCTCGATCCGGCCGGAGTAGGCGAAGCGAGTCTCGACGCCGGGGGTGAGCGGGATCAGCTCGGCGCCGAGGTCGGCGAGAGCGGCGTCGACGATGAGGGCCTTCGCGCCGCAGTCGGTCACGATGTAGGCGCTCTCGGCGGCGGTGAGGTGCCAGTTCACCATCGTCAGGTAGAGGCCCGACCGCATTGCCGCCCAATAGATGTCGAAGATCCGCGCGGAGTTGGTGGCGAGCACCGCGAGGTGGTCGCCGGGACGCAGACCACGGTCGGCCAGGGCCCTGGCGACCTGGACCGACCGGGTCTCCAACTGGGTGAAGGTGACCGTTTCACCAGAGTCGGCCATGATGACCGCGGGATCGTTGGGTCGGGTGGAGAGGTGGGCTCCGGGGTACATCAGAAAGCTCCTAGCGGGTCGAACCGGTCGATCAGTACAGGTAGTCCTCGCCGCTGGCACGCACGGTCACGTCGGAAAGGCTGATGCCCCACGGCTGGTCGATGACGTGGACGACGGCGTCGGCGAGATCCTCGGGCTTGATCAGCCAGTACTTGATCGAGTCGACGTCGGTGAGTTCGGCGGGCAGGTCGTCGTTCACGAGGGCCGTGACGTGCTCGCCGTAGGAGGCGGCGCGCTGGCCGACGAGGCCCATGATCGCGGTGTCGTTGACGATCCAGCTGGCGAGGTTGGTGCCGGTGATGCCGGTCGGCTTGACGGTGGTGACCTTGATCTTGCCCTTGGCCTCGATGCGCAATGAGTCCGAGATGGTGGTGACCGCGGCCTTGGTCGCGCTGTACACGCCCGAACCCTCGATGCCGGCATTGCCGTAGATCGACGAGATGTTGACGACCTGTCCGCGACCCTGCGCGATCATCTGGTCGTACACCGCGGAGATGCCGTTGACAACGCCCTTGATGTTGATGTCGATGGCGGCGTGCCACTTCTGCCAGGCCCGCGAGTGATCGGCGAAGTACGCCAGCGGCATCACGCCTGCGTTGTTGACGAGAACGTCGATGGCGCCGAACTTCTCGACGGCGGCCGTCGCCGCTGCGGCGACCTGCTCCATGTCGGTGACATCGGCGACCTGGGCGAGCGCCGACCCGCCGGCTGCGCGAATACCGTCGACGACAGCATTGACGTTGTCGGCATTGACGTCCACTCCGACGACGTGCGCGCCGGCGGCCGCGGTCTTCTCCGCGATCAGCTTGCCGAAGCCGCTTCCGGCGCCGGTGATGACGATGACCTTGTCCTTCAGGTACTCGGACATGGGGGTACTCCGTTTCTGTTCTGGGTGAGACGATCTGACGTGGATGCGTCTGGCGATGAGTGAGGTCAGACGATGTCGACGGCGTCAAGGACGCCTGCGACGCGCTGCCGGTCGCCGCTGACGGTGACCGCTGACCGCCAGGCGCTGCGGGTGGTGCCCCAGCGCAGGAAGTCGGTGGCCGAGGAGGTGGCGACGTCGGCCGGGAGGTCGGCGGTCTCGCGCACGGTGACGATCGTGCCCGCGGTGTCCCGGTCGAGGACGAACGAGCGATCCGTCGCGCCGGTGAGCCGCAGGCCGATCGGTCGCTCGAGTGTGGGATACAGTGCCGCACAGTTCATCTGGGGCAGCCCGGCGATCATCCAGTCGATGGCGGGATCGATGGCCGCGCTCACCGACACCTCAGCGGCGTCCAGCGGTCCGAACGGTTGCATCAGGTCGCTGGTGAGATGCACGAGGTGGTCGAAGGCGACGGCGTCGCTGAGCTGGCGCAGCCGGTAGGTGCCCAGGTCGAGCATGTCCAGCGGCTGGTCCCGCAGGTCCTCGCCCTGTAACGCGGCCAGGGTGGCGAGGCCGGCCTCGGACTGCGCGCGGTAGTACTCGACAGCCTGTTCCGACGACCAGTCGGCCCGCTCGCGTACCGCGGCGTCGTTGAGTCGCTCGGACTTTCCGCTCGGATTGTCGGGGAAGACCAGGTCTGGGTCGGCGATGAAGTTGAAGAAGAAGCCCATGTGGGTGACGACGTCGTGGACGCGCCAGCCGTGGCAGGCGCTGTCGGCCGCCCAGTCGGCGGGCGTGAGCCGGTCGAGCAGGGCGAGGGTGTCGTTCACCAGTGCCTTGGCAGCGGTGACTCCGGCATCGGACATGGCCGATCGCCTCCTTGGGATGATGTGGGAGATGCGTTGGGCGAGAGAGTGCGTGGGGAGTCGACCGCTCAGGCGGGCAGGAAGATCGACTTGAGGTTCTGGTAGGCGGCCAGGCCCTCGGGGCCGAGCTCGCGGCCGATGCCGCTGGCCTTGACGCCACCGAAGGGCGAACCCCAGTCGAGGTTGAAGTAGTTGACGCCGAACGAGCCGGTCTCGACGCGACGGGCGACGTCGACGCCGCGATCGGGATCGGAGGTCCACACCGTTCCGCCGAGCCCGTACGACGAATCGTTGGCGAGCGCGATGGCGTCGTCGACGTCGTCGTAGCGCAGCACGGTGAGGACGGGACCGAAGACCTCTTCGCGGGCGATGGTGGCCGAGTTGTCGATGCCGGCGAAAACGGTTGGTTCGACGAAGAACCCGCGGTCGACCCCCGACGGCGTCCCGCCACCGGTGGTGACCGTGCCACCCTCGGTGCGGCCGCGTTCGATCAGCGACAGCACCCGATCCCGGTGCCGGCCGCTGGCGAGCGGACCGACCGCGACGTTCTCGTCCATCGGGTCGCCGACCGGCAGCGACGCGCACATCGCGCTGATCGCATCGAGGTACTCGTCATAACGGCTGCCTGGCACCAGGATTCGGGTGGACATGTAGCAGGTCTGGCCGGTGTTGAGCAGCGAGGCGGTGGCGAGTCCGCCGACGGTCTGCTCGAGATCGGCGTCGTCGAGCACCAGCGCTGCGGACTTGCCGCCGAGTTCGAGGGTCACCGGACGGATGAGTTCGCCACAGACGCGGCCGATCTCGCGGCCGGCCGGGGTCGAGCCGGTGAACGCGACCTTGTCGACGTGCGGGTGCGACACCAGGTGACGGCCGATCTCGCTGCCGC
This sequence comes from Gordonia sp. ALPHA1B1, assembly GCF_005502615.1. Lineage (NCBI taxonomy): Bacteria > Bacillati > Actinomycetota > Actinomycetes > Mycobacteriales > Gordoniaceae > Gordonia > Gordonia sp. ALPHA1B1. The sequence goes on from NZ_SCOC01000014.1 coordinate 66,368, forward strand.
CGTTGACGATGTTGAGGACACCGGCGGGCAGGTCGGCGGCGATGGCCGCCTCGGCGAGGACGTAGGCGTCGAGGCTCGTCTCGGGCGACGGCTTGAGGACCACGGTGCAGCCGGCGGCCAGCGCGGGCGCGATCTTGAACATCGAGAGGATCGCGGGGAAGTTCCACGGTGCGATCGCCCCGACGACGCCGATGGCCTCGCGGCGCACGATCGTCGAGCCGGGCAACGGCTGGCTGGTACGCGTCTCCTCCACCGGGGTGGACTCGACGAGGTCGGCGTAATAGCGCAGCAGCTGGACCGGCGCGGCGCCCTCGGCGAACCGCGCCAACGCGATCGGCATGCCGTTCTCGGACGTCACCGCCGACGCGCGATCCTCGGCGCGCTTGTCGAGCTCGTCGGCGAACCGGCGCAGGTGTGCGGCACGGTCGGCAGGGGACAGGTCGCGCCAGCCCGACGACCGGAACGCGGTGCGGGCGGCCTCGACGGCCGCGTCGACGTCGGCGGTGGTGGCCTCGGGTACCGAGCCGAACTGCTCCTCGGTGAGTGGAGAGATGACCGGGATCGTCGCCGAACCGGCCGGCGCGCGCCAGCCGCCGTCGATGAAGAAGCTCGTGCGGACGGTGTCGATGGTGGTCATGAGTACTCCTCGCTGAGTGTGTCGGCCGTCGAGCGGTCGGCCGCCTGTGTCCATGATCACTCCCGGCCAGGTCGGATTTCTTGACATCTCATGACGACTTCTTGACAGTTGGTGCCATGGCCGACCTGATCTGCGCATCCTCGCTCAGTCAGTTACCCGAACTGATCGCCGAACACGATGGCGATGCCCGCGCGATCCTCGGCCGCGTCGGCATCGACCCGGCCGTCGTCGGCGCGTACGACCGGTTCGTCCCGTTCACCGCTCTGTCGACGGTCATCGGTCTGTGCGCGGCCGAGTTCGACGTCCCCGACTTCGGCCTTCGCCTCGCTGCCCGGCAGGACCCCGACATCCTCGGGCCGGTGGCGATCGCGGCCCGCAATGCCGAGACCGTCGGCGACTCCTTCCGGCAGGTCTCCGAGTTCGCGCACGTGTACAGCCCGGCCATCACCGCCCAGATGCACTACTACGAGCGGGAGGTCGCCTACGAGTTCGATACCGTGCTGCAGCGTGTGCCGTACCGGCCGCACGTCGTCGAACTCGCGATGGGCGTCACCCGGTCGACGTTCGCGATGACGCTGGGTCACGGCTTCCGCGCGAACCGGATCACCTTGGCGCACCCGCCGATGTCCGAGCCGCGCGTCTACACCGACTATTTCGGTTGTCCGGTCGAGTTCGAGGCGCCGGCCAACCTGGTGGTCTTTCCCCGCGGGGTGATGCAACAGACGTTGCGGCGGGTCGACCCCCTGGCCTACGACGTGGCCATCCGATTCATGACCGGACACGATCGCGAGAGGGCCTTCGGCGAGGCGGTCTCGGCGCTGATCGTGCGCGCCCTGCCGGCGGGGGCGGCCACGCTGGAGGCGGTGTCGAAGCTGCTGATGATGCACCCGCGTGCGGTGCAGCGGGGTCTGGCCGACGAGGGCGCGACATTCGAGCAACTCGTCGACGATGCGCGCCGCGACCTCGCCGTCTCACTGCTGTCGAACCGGGGTGTGCCGCTGGCGGCGGTGGCGCGGCAGATCGGGTACTCCGAACAGAGCACGCTGACCCGCAGTTGCCGACGCTGGTTCGGCGTGCCGCCGCTGGCGAAGCGCCGCGAGCTGACTGCCCCGGGCCAGGACTCGTCCCGAGATCTCTAGGAGTCTTCGACGGTCGGGGTGTCGTCGCTGTCCGGGGTGTCGTCGCCATCCGAGAAGTCGTCGTCAGCCGAAGCGTCGTCCAGGAGGTCATCGGGGTCTTCGATGCTGACGTCGTAGTCGTCGCCGAGGCGGCGGGCCACCTCACCGATCAGGCGGCGCGCAGCGTCGTCCATCACCCGGACGTGGGTGAGGTCGAGGACGACGGCCTCGGTGCCGAACCCCTCGCACGCACGGCTGGCGAGGATTTCCGCACCCGCGAAGCGCACATCGCCCTGCAACTCGACGACTGTAGTGCCGTCGTGTTCGGTCACCGATCGCAGCGCGGGCCGACCGGTGGGGGCCACGTGCATCATGTGCAGTTCCATGTCGCGCGACAGCCGTTCGAAAACGGCGACGCCGCGCACGCTGTTGCCCTGTCGGTCGAGCCGCGGTGACCACACCGCGAGCCCGACCTGGCCGGGCAGTACGCCCAGGATCGCGCCGCTGACACCGCTTTTCGCGGGGATTCCGACCGTCGCCATCCAGCTGCCGCTGCCGTCGTACATGCCGCACGTGGCCATGACCGACAGGACGTGCCGGGTGATCCAGCCTTCCAGGATGCGCTCGTCGTCGCCGGTCGACAGTCCGCCGTTGGCGAGTACCGACCCCATGACGGCGAGGTCGCGGCAGGAGACTCGGATCGAACACTGGGCTGCGTACCCGTCGACGACCTCGTCGGGTTCGCAGTCGAGTTTGCCCGCCGAGCGCAGCAGGTAGGCCAGCGCGGTGTTGTGGTCGTCGGAGGCGAGTTCGGCGCGGTGGACCTCCTTGTCGACCGAGACCTCGCGACCGGCGAGAGTGCTGACGAGGTCGATGACGCGGTCGACGCGTTCGTTGGGATCCGCGCCGTTGATCATCCCGTGCACGGCGACGGCGCCCGCGTTGATCAGCGCGTTGCGCGGCCGACCGGTCTCGGCCTCGAGCGAGATCTCGTTGAAGGCGTCGCCGGACGGTTCGGTGTCGACGCGTTCGAGTACGGCGTCGAGCCCGCGGTCGCGCAGGGCGAGTGCGTAGGCCGGTACCTTGCCGATGGACTGGATGGAGAACTCGTGATCGGCGTCGCCGGCGGTGTACACGGTGCCGTCGATGGTGGCCAGGGCGATACCGAACGACGACGGATCCGCCTGCTCGAGTTCACGATTGCCGCTCGCGACCTCACCGCCGTCGTCGTCGCGGCATTCGGAGAGTACGCGTTCGAGGTAGTCGTCGATGGGGGAGCGCATATCCCACGGTAGCCACCTGGCTCAGTTCTGGCGGTACGGCATGTACTGCACCGACCAGTGGTTGCCGTCCGGATCGTCGAAGTACACGAAGTGGCCCCACGCCTGTTCGTCGATCTCGCCGGGGTCGACGCCAACCGCGAGCAGCTGCTCGCGGGCCTCGTTGATGTCGGTGACGACGACCTGCAGACCCTTCACCGATCCCGGTTCCGCGTCGCTCAGTCCCTTGCCGAAGGCGATGGAACACGCCGACCCGGGCGGGGTCATCTGGACAAACCGGATCTCGTCGGACACGACGTGATCGTGGTCGACGTTGAAGCCGATCTTGGAGTAGAAGTCTCGCGCCCGGTCGACGTCGCTGACCGGCAGGATGACGAGTTCGAGTGTCCAGTTCACGGTTCCTCCTGGGGTTGTGGTGTGACACCAGCTTCTCAGGGCATGCGGACAGTTACGGTCCTTATTCGGAGACGTTCGCCCGCATCCGAAAGAACCTCAGAACCGCTGCTGTGTGGGGTGCAAGCGATGCCCTCCCTCTGCTCCCTAATCCGAAAGAACGCCCTGCCCCCTGCTCCCTGAGCTGAGGAGCGCCCGGAGCTTGCGGAGGGCCGTCACGAAGGGTCGCCCCGTCGGCGGATGCGGTGCCGGTCGGGGCGTGTCAGCGCGCGGATCTCCTCGAGGACCTCCTCCCAGTCGTACAGCACGTCGTCGTAGGTGAGGCGCATCGTCATCCAGCGGTCGAGCATGGTCATCCGGTCCCGCCGACGGTCGTTGCGGAATGCGGCTCGGTCGGAGTGGTACGACTCGCCGTCGCACTCGATGAGCAACGAACCCGTGCGGAGATCAGCGTGTTCGCGGTCGCCGATCGACGGTTGCACCTCCACGTCGAATCCCGCGGCGATGAGCCGGAGCCGGACGAGCGACTCGGTGCCGGATTGCGAACGGGCATCGCATCGATCGAACATCCCCGAGACCGCACGGGTTACACGACCCATCTCGGCCTGGATGTCCGGAATGGTCCAGTCGGTGGTGTTGAGGACCGAGTCGACCACCGCTATCCACTCCTCGGCCGGCAGGCATCGTGCGGCGCAACCGACCGCCACGGCGATCGGGTCGACGGCCGTCGTCACGGGCAGCGGGCGGCCGAAGCCCTGGCACCACCGGAACGGGCCGCTGGGCTTCGTGGTGGACTTCGCGTGTTTGCTGAGACGAACGTGGGTCTCGTTGTGGCCCGGCGGTGTCCAAAGATCCGGCAGGCCGCGCCGCTGATGGAACCGCAGCGCGCTGATGCAGGACAGCGCACCTCCGGCCGTCACCGCGGACACGACGTGGGGGTCCGCCGCGGACGTCCGCACCCAGCCGTATCGGAGCGACGTCAGGGTCTCGGCCTTGCGCGCCTGCGCAATGGCATCGGGCGCCCAGCCCATCGCGGTCAGTTCTCTCAGCGAGTACACGCCACAATCCGAAGTCACACCTGCTTTGACGCACGGAACCGGTCGGTGGTTTCGTCAGATCGGGCCGGGTGTGGAAAGTGTTGTCCCCGTGAGAGTCGTGGGAGGGCAATATGCCCTTCGAGGTCGCTCATGGGGACGAGACTTTGACTCACCCCGCCGAGAACCGGACCGTGGTGCGGATCTGGGTGGCTCCGGGGTGGTCACAGGCGGTAGTCGTGCCGGCTTTGGGCGTGGCCAGGCGCGACGGACCGGTTCCTAGGCTTCGTCGGGCCGGGTGTGGAAAGTGTCGTCCCCGTGAGTGTCGTGGGAGGGCAATGTGCCCTTCGAGGTCGCTCATGGGGACGAGACTTCGGCTCACCCCGCCGAGAACCGGATGGCGGCGCGCACCTGGGCCGCGATCGCCCGCCCGGCGCCGAGCGGCCATCGGTGCATGACGTAGTCGGCGGCCGCATCGACGGAGAGTTGGCGGGTGGAGTTTCCCGCGCGCACCCAGAACTCGGGCGGGGCGTTCTTCCCGGCCCGCAGGTAGACCGGCCGCGGGGACGGTGAGCACGTCACCCGGCAGACCGGGACGTCCCCCGATCCGTCGGGCCGCGCGACCGATTCGACGGCGATACCGACGGCCGCCGCGGTGTTCTGGCCGAGGGTCGTGGTCAGCAGATCGCGCAGCCACAGTTCGAAACGGTCGGCGTCGGGCACCTTCAGCGTCGCGAAGTCGGGTTCGAGACCGAGCGGGGTGCCGTCGTCGGCGACACCGATGAGCAGGGTGCCGCCGTCGGAATTGAGGAACGCCGACACCGTCTTGACGATCACCTGTTCCATGCGCGGGTCCTTCTCGCCGCTGCGCAGGTTGACCCGGGCGGTCGACTTGAACTCGAGTCGATCGGATTCGCCATCGGAGAGCAGTTGCGCAACAGGGGCATTGGATTGCCGTTGCAACCGGGCCGCGAGCAGGCCGTACGCGCCCACCGCCACGACCGAACTGATCAGCCCCAACACGACCGTCGTCACGCTCCACACCCGGAGGTGTTTGTCGACGAGGCCGGCGATGTAGAGGCCGAGCGCGGTGCCGAGGATCGACAGCACCATCGCCGTCGTCGCGTCGAGGCGGGCGCGTCGGCGCAGCAACCACCGGGCGACGACGCCGAACACCCACGCGACCACCAGCACCAGTACCAGCGCGGTCGCCGTCGCCCAGACCGGTACCGCGAACTCGATTCCGCCGATCGTTCCCACACAGCTTTATAGCCCGGAGCCTCGCTCAGCGAGGCTCCGGGCTATAAGAACGTCGAACTCAGACGGCGTCGCCGCCGTCGATGCTGCCGAAGTCGCCGACCTCGACGTTGCCTTCGTCGTCGACGGCGGTGTCGAAGGTGCCGTCGCCGTCGGTGTCGGCGACGGCGATGTCGGTGTAGCCGTCGGCGTCGGTGTCGGCTTCGATGATGTCGATCTCGCCGTCGGCATTCGTGTCGTAGGCGATGGAGTCGGCCTGGCCGTCGCCGTCGGTGTCGAGGATGGCGTCGGTGGTGCCGTCACCGTCGACGTCGGTGAGTGCGGCGTCGACGGCTCCGTCGCCGTCGGTGTCGACGAGTACGGCGTCGGCGGGGATCTCGGTGCTCATGGTGGGTCCTTTCGGGTTTCGGCGCGGTGGTGCCGGCGGGTTGTGAAGTGCTTCTGGTTACTTGGAGGTGAGTCTGCCCCGGTTTGTTCCCCACGGCCTCGAAGTCGCGTCGGGATCATTCGCGGGGAGTACCCCCGTCAGCGCAGATCGGCGAGCAACTCCGACAGGAGGGACCGCGCGCGGGAGATGCGACTGCGCACGGTCTGCAGGCCGATGCCCTGGGCCTCGGCGATCTCGGAGTAGCTGAGCTCGCCGTAGACGCGCAGCACGAAGGTCGCCCGATAGGCGTCGGGAACCTGCGCCAACGCTTCGGCGATCCGGTCGGACACGACGACCTGCGCCGCGACGTCCAGATGGCTCATCGGGTCGTGGTCGGCGATGTCGTCGGCGTCGGTGCGTTTGCGGATCCGGGCGAGCGCGGCGTTGGACCCGATGCGGTACAGCCAGGTCGACAGTTGCGCGTCACCACGGAAGTTGCCGATGGCCCGCCACGCGGCGACGAGCGCGTCCTGCATGGCGTCCTCGGCGTCGTGCTGATTGCCGGTGATGCGTAAACAGATGGCCCACAGCCGGTCTCGATGTTGTTCGACGAGCGTGGTGAAGGCCGCCTGATCGCCGGCGCGGGCGCGTTCGAGGAGGTCCGCGCCAGAGGTGGATTCGTCGATCAACGACTGCACCCGCTCATCGTAGGGCCGTGTCCCGACCATGGCAGGACATCGCGACTTTCGGTGCCGCGCAGCTCAGAAGTCGTCATCGAATGTCCCGTCTTCCACTGGATCGACGACCGGATCCCCGTCGTCGTCGAAGACGTCGTCGATGGTGTCCTCGAAGTCGCCGCCGATCGGATCGTCACCCGCGAGGTCGGATTCCGCGGACACCTCGCCGTCGAACTCCTCGTCCGCCGGATCCGGCCCGGGTGCGGCGGTCAGGTCGGTGTCGAGTTCGTACGACGGGTCGAACGCGGTTCCGACGGCGGTCTCCCACGCGCCCTCGGGCACGCTCAGCTCGCCGGGCGGGTCGGTGTCGCGCAGCCAGTCGTCGAAGCCGCTCTCCCCGGAGCCGCTGTCATCGTCAAGGTCGTCGGTCATGGTCGTTCGCCTCCGCAGGTGTCTCTGTCATCCGGTCGACTGCCGGGCGCCGAGGAGTGATGGACAATTCTCGGCACGTACCTAGGAGTGTCGCCGAGCCCGGAATGTTCCCGCCGGATCGGAAGAAGTCTCGGGAGGTCAGATCTCGTGGAGCAGCGCATGACCGTGCGTGGTCGCGTGGAGCAGTTGCTCGACGAGGTGGGCCCGCTGGCGCCGGTCCCGGCGACGATTCCCGCCCTGCGGGCCCGACTCGCCGAACCGCTGACCGTCGCGCTCGTCGGACGCGTCAGCTCCGGCAAGTCGACGCTGCTCAACGCCCTCGTCGGGGACCGTGTCGCCCCGACCGACCGCGCCGAGTGCACCCGCGTCGCCGCGCTCTACGTCGAGGGTAACCCGCAGCGGGTCGAGGTCGTCGGACTCGATGGCACGGTCACCGAACTTCCCGGACCCATGCGCGGCGACCTCGGCCGGCCACCGGAGGAGATCGACCATGCGATCGTCCACACCCCGTCCCGGTTGTTGCGCGAGCGCTTCCGGGTCATCGACACCCCCGGCCTCTCGGGTTTCACCGACACCGCCGAGATCGCGACCCGGCGGGTGTTCGGCGGGCAGAGCAGGCTGGCCCGGCCGGACGTCGTCCTCTTCCTGCTCGACGACGCCGCGGGTCCGAAGGCCGACGAGGTCGCCTTCCTCGCCGACGCCGGTGCGTCGGCGCAGAACACGATTCTGGTGATCTCCCAGGCCGACCTCATCGCCGCCGACAACCCGATGCTCAAGGCGCAGGAGATCGCTCGCCGGGTCTGGCGACGCTTCCCGGCGATCGCGGGTGCCGTGGTCGCGGTGTCCGGGCTGATGGCCGAGGCGGGCGTCTGCGGGGTCACCGAACGTGAGACCGCCCAGATCTCGCGCCGCGGACAGCTCGAGTCCTGGGAGCTGTTGACCATCCTCGACGGCGGGATGCCCGCGCCGCCGGGGATCGACGTCGACGAACTGGGCCGGCTCGAGCAACTCGTGGGCACCTATGCGATGGACGCCGGGGGTGAGATCGCGCGGCAGGGTGCACGGGCGTACAGCGAATGGCTGCACCGGGTTTCGGGTATCGACGAGTTGCGGCTGGCCATCGGCCGGCGATTCCTGGCCGTCGGCGACATCCTCAAGGCACGCACGGTGCTGGCCGCGCTGCGCGAGTCGGCCTACCGCAGTCCGCGACGCGACGTCTTCCTGGAGGCGATCGACGAGGCCGAGACGTCCCCGGCGCTGCACCGGCTCCGCGAGATCGCCGCGCTCGAGGCCCTCGCCCGGTGGCAACCCGACAGTGAACTCGTCGGCGAGCTCAACGTCGTCGTCGCGAGTCGCGATGTGCGCGTGCTGTTGTCGTTGCCGCCGAATGCCGCACCACCGGCGATCGCGGACGCCGCGCGGCAGCGGGCCACCGACTGCCGGTCGCGGCGGGCCTTCGCGGCGACGTCTGCCGAACGGGAGGCGTTGCTGGTGCTCGAGCAGACCTATCAGCTCGTCCGGCGCGGACTGTGGGTCAACTGAGGTGACGGTGAAGGAGAGCAGACAATGACTTCCAGCGAACCCGCCGCCATGCCCGGGGCTGAGACCAAGGGACTCGAGAAGGCCCCGGCGAAGAGTGTGACGCCGACGCCGGAGGCGGTCCTGCGCTCGGCGATCGACGCATTGCGCAAGCACGGCGAGGACGCCATCGCCGACCGCGCGACCCGCGTCCGCGACCGACCGGCACCGCAGGGGACCGTGGTCGTCATCGGCGAGGTCAGCCGGGGCAAGAGCTCGCTGGTCAACACGCTTCTCGGGGTCGGCGACCTCGCGCCCGTCGACGCCGAGATCACCACCTCGGTGTACGTCCGGTTCACCCCTGCCACCGACGACCTGCCCGCCGGCACCGCGCTCGTCGAGTTCCCCGGTGCCGCCCACCGCATCCCGGCGACCGAACTGTCCGACTGGGTGACCGTCGGCGGACGTCACGCGGCCGGGGTGCCGGCGGAACGTCTCGCGCCCGGCACGCCCGTCGATTCCGTTCTCGTGCCGCCGGTCTCGGCGCGTGTGGGGGTCGACGCCACGGTGCTACCCGGCGTCACGGTCGTCGACACACCGGGTGTCGGGTCGCTGGTCCCCGAACACGTCGAGGCCGCGGTCAGCGCGGCGCGCGGCGCGTCGGTACTGGTGATGGTGTGCGACGCGACCGCACCACTCAGCGCACCCGAACTCGACTTCCTGCGCAGTGTCAGCGAGGAGGTCGCCTCGGTGGTGCTGGTGGTCACCAAGACCGACCTCGTGATGCGGCAGTGGCGGACGATTGTAGCCGAGAACCGAAAGCTGATCGGCGCCAACGCACCTCGCTTCGCGCACATCCCGATCATCGGCGTCTCCAACCGCATCGCCGCCCAGGCCGCGGCGATCCCCGATCCGGACCGTCGTGAACGGGCCCTCGCGGCGTCGGGCGTTCCCGAACTCGTCGACGCCCTGACACCGCTGGTCCGCGACGGGGCCGCGTCGCCGGTGCGCAACGCGCTGCAGCTGACATTCGCCGGGCTCGACGACGTCCGCACGCGTTTGGTCTTGGAGATGAAGGCCGCCACCGCGACTCCCGCCGAACGAGCCGACATCGAAGCCGAACGCGACCGGCTCCAGCGCCTCAAGGATCGTCGTCGGGAGTGGCGGGCGCGACTCACGCAGGACATCACCGCGGCGTCGCTGCAGACCGACGACCTCATGCGCGACCGCTTCGACACACTGCTGGGCCAGTGGTCCACCCGCATCGACAAGTTGCGCTTCTACGAACCGCACCGGGCGGGCCAGGAGCTGATCGCGCAGATGACCGTCGACCTCGAGGCCGCCGCGCGCGAGGTGAGCGCCTCGTTCGTGGCCGGGATCGAGCGGATCGCCGACGCACTGTTCGCCGATGCCGCCATCTCCGACGAGCTGGTCGGGCAGATCGCCGGCAGCGCGGGCGAGCTCAAGCTCCGTGAGCAGGAGAAGATCTCGCCGTGGAAGAACATGGTCGACCCGATCCTGCTCTCCATCGTCGCCGCCGGCGGCCCGCTGGCGATCATCCCGGTGGTCAACGTGGTGGCGGTGCCGGTGTGGGCGGGCGTCGTCGTCGGGTTCCGGGCGTCGAAGGTCGGCAAGGAGAATCATCGCAAGTGGCTGACGAAGGCGGTCGCCGACATGAAGGCCGACGTCCGGTCGCAGCTGCAGTCGATCAAGGCGCAGGCCAGCGGTGACCTGCAGATCGCCTACGACGAACTGCTCGAGCGGCTCCTCGCGGAGTCGACGAAGATCCTGAACGACGCCGCGGCCGATGCCAAGAAGTCGGCGGCCGAGCGGGAGAAGATCGCGCAGGATCTCCGGAACCAGATCATCGCGGTCGACAACGTGCGCAAGTCGATCGCCCGAGTACTTCGAGCGCCCGCCGGATGAAACCCGCTGTCATGTGTAACGATCTGCACCTGAGGAGGTGGCCACGTGGCGCAGGAGAGCAGGCGGCGACTGTGTATCGACTTCGGCACCAGCAACACCGCGGCCGCATACCGGGTCGGGTTCGGCGAGCCGGTCATCGTGCCGCTCGGCCCGGGCGGACCCGCGATGCCGTCGGCGGTGTTCGCGGCTGACGCGACCGTCGTGGTGGGTCACGACGCGGTGCAGCGGAGGCTGCAGGCACCCGACGCTTTCGAGGACACCCCGAAGTCGCGGATCGACGACGGCGAGATCGAACTCGGCGACCGGTTCTGGCCGGTCGAGGATCTGATCGCCGCAGTGCTGCGGCACGTGCACCAGACCGCGTTGCGCCACAGCGGACTGCCGATGTTCGACTCGATCGTGCTGACCCATCCGGACCGCTGGAGCGAGCGACGCAAGAACGTCCTCCGGCGCGCGGCGCAGCGGGCCGGCATCCCCGCGGACGCATTGCGTGTCGCCTCCGAATCATTGGCCGCCGCTTGGTACTACGTGTACCGCGGGCACGACGTCAGTGGTGGCGAACGGATGTGTGTCTTCGACTTCGGCGCCGGCACGTGCGACGTGGCGGTCCTCGTCCGCGACGGCGCCGAGGGGTTCACCGTCACCGGGTCGGGCGGCGACAACCACCTCGGCGGCCGGGACCTCGACGCCCGGATGATCCGTTGGGTGCACGACGAGGCCGCCGAACTCGACCCCGACCTCCCGAGCCGGCTCCGATCCCCGGCCGCCGCGATCGCCTTGGCCGATCGGGTGCGGACGGCGAAGGAAGCGCTGTCCGACACCGCACAGGCCGTCATCGAACTGCCCGGCACCCGGCACACGCTGCTGCTGACGCGACGCGAGTTCGAGGCGATGATCGGACCGTTCGTGGAGCGGGCCGTCGAGCTGACCCGGGACGCGATCGCGCGGGCCGACGCCGCGGGCACCGGTCCGGGCGGGCCGGTCATCGTCTATGTCACCGGCGGGACCAGCAGCATCCCGATGTTGCAGTCCGCGCTGTCGTCGGTCGGCCGGGTCGCCCGGATCGGCGACCCGAAGGTCGTCGTCGCGCAGGGTGGGCTCCTCCGCTCGACCAACGTCGTCCCGGGGACCGAGGCCGGCGGCTTCGACGCCGGGCGGGAGACCGATCCGCGGCGGACCGTGGGCCCTGCGGTCGACGCGTCGGGTCGTCGAATCGCGTTCCCCGCGTTGCCGGGCGGTTCGGTGATCGCCGCCGTCTCGGTGCGCAACGGCCAGCCCGTACGAGCGGGGGAACCGCTGGCGACCGTCGATTCCCCGGCCGGGCGGGTGACGATCGACGCACCGGTCGCGGGCACGGTGCACGGCCTCGACCTGCGGTCGGGCGCCGCCGTCCAACCGGGTGCGGTGTTCGCGGCCGTCGGACCGGTGGACCTGCGGCCGGACCAGTGGCCGCGGCTGCATCGGATGCCCGCCGGCACATCAGTGGCAGCGGCGCGGCCCGTGATGCAACCCGCCGTCCCGCAACCCCTCGCGCCCCAGCCTGTTGCCCCTCCTGCCCACATCTCGCAACCCGGCTCGGCGCAACCGATTCCGGAACCGGGGAAGGTGAATGCGTTCGGGCTGGCGGGACTCATCGTGGGAATTCTCGGGTTTCCGCTGTGCCTGGGTACGATCGTCGGCCTGGTACTCACGGTCGTGGGCATCACGCGTGCTGGTGGCCGTCGTGATGCCCTCACCACGACGGCGCTCGTCATCAACATCCTGGGCGCCGTGGCCTGGGTGGCGTTCGTCATCTGGGCGGTCATCAGCGGCTGACCCGCACGCCGACGCGCAGGTCGTCGGTCAGGGGTGGCTGTCGATGTCGAACTGACGCCACGCGGCGTCCCACTCTCGTGACCGGTGCCGATCGGCGACCAGGCGCACGAGCACGGTCGAGCCCCACCACACGAGCACGACGAGCATCACCACCCCGGCACCGGCGATCAGGCCCTCCATCACGGCGTCCGTCGTGGTCACGGGCGGGCCCACCACCGCGCCGGTGTCGTCGAGCCAGACGGTCCGGACCCGGCCGACGGCGTCGAGCGGCTCGGCGCCGACGGACGCCGTGAGCCGGTGACCGTTCGGGTCCTGCCACGCCACGGTGGTGTGGTCGGTGGTGTTCCGGCCGCTGTCGTTCGGCACGTCGGCGCTCGGAACACCTACGCCCGGGACGCCGGCACTCGGTGCGCCGATGCGTGGTTCCCCGACGCCCTCGACGGACGTGCGAATGATGGTGGCGCTGACCGAATGCCGGGGTTCCTGGTGCTCGATCGTTGCCTTGTGCGCCGCATAGGTGTTGCCCCCGACGGTCAGGGCGACCATGAGCCCGGCGAGTGCTGCGATCCACAACATCACGAGTGTCGCGGTTTCCAGGCGGTCGGCGCGGCGGACCAGGCCATTCGACGATGCGTGCATCACGCGCCAGCAGTGGAGTTCGCGGGCGAGGAATCGCAGCATGTCCCCCTCCTGATGCCGGTCGCCCCTTACATGGTCGTTGCCGGTGGCCGGCCTGGACAGGGCCTTTGGTCCCGAAACGGGCGCAGCAACGGCGTGTTCAGTCATTCGACTCACAAACGATCCGTGCTCGGCGTATCCTCGCACTGCGCCGATGGCCGACATCGTGTGGGGGTGCCGGGGCGTAGGGGGTCGACTCGAGGGGCTCCGATCTCGCTCCTCGTCGGTGTCCACGATCGTCATGGTTCGACAGGTCGTCGACGGTCGTGGTCTGAGTGGAGGGGTTGACGTTGACCAGCGTTGTGTCTGTGGGCGCATCGAGACGCGGTGCGCGCACGTTTCTCACGTCGTCGGCGATCGCCGAGGCGATCGCCATCGAGGAGTCGATTGTCCTGACCGGGTACGCGGCGCTCGCCGAGAGTGCCGCGGAGTTCGGGGTGACGACGGATCTGATGCGTGAGGTCGACGCGGCGGTGCACCGGCATCGGGCGATCATCGCGCGGCTTCGGCTGATGCGAACCGAAGCCGTTGCTGCCGAACAGGTCTCGTCGCCGCACGACGAGGCGCTGGCCGTCCTGGGTCTCGGTGGTCCCGATGGTGATCCGATCGCCACGGACGTCGAGACGTCCAAGGCGGTGCGGGCGTACCGTGCCGCCGGCCACGATGCCCGGCATTCGGCGCTGGTGGCCGTCGCGTACCTGCTCGCCGCGGCGCACGCGCTGACCGACCCGACGAACTGTGGGACCGCTTCGCCCGCACTCAATCTCATGCCCCCGCCGCTGCATCGGGATCGCGCCCTCCTGGAGAAGGTGCTGACCCACGCCGTGGCGATGTCCGACCCGGCCACCCGTGCGGAGCTGGCCGCTCACGTCACCGCTGCGAGTACCGCGTTCGCCGACGCCGGCGGCGTGACCGACCGTTCCCTCTCCGTGCTGCGGTACAACCCGCACTCGTTGCGCACCTCGTGCCGGTCGATGGGTCTGGGCGAGGTCGACATCTGTATCGCCGGCTGATCTGATCGGCCACCGGGCGCGCGGCGATTACTCTGGGCGTCGTGACCACGTCGGTTTCGCAGCGCTATCGGTGGCTCCTGCACGTCGATCTCGACCAGTTCCAGGTCGCGGTCGAGCGGCTGCGGGCCCCCGAACTGGTCGGGGTGCCGGTGATCGTCGGCGGCAACGGCGATCCGACCGAGGCGCGCAAAGTGGTCACCTGTGCGTCGTATGAGGCGCGCGACGTGGGCGTCCGTGCGGGGATGCCGTTGCGGGCGGCGCACCGCAAGTTGCCCGACGCGGTGTATCTGCCGCTCGACATGGGCGCCTACGACGTGGCGTCCGCCGAGGTCATGGACGTCCTGCGGGCCACCGGTCACCCGGTCGAGGTCTGGGGCTGGGACGAGGCGTACCTGGGGGTGAGCGCGCGCGGGGCGGAGGTCGACCCCTTCGACGACGCGGCCATCGTCGACCTGGCCGAACGGATCCGTTCGGAGATCCTCGACCGGTGCGGGCTCACGAGCTGCGTCGGGATCAGCGACAACAAGCAGCGCGCGAAGATGGCCACCGGATTCGCCAAGCGTCCGCCCGGCGGCGCGCGAAGCGGTGTCGACGCGCCGCGCGTGTTCGTGCTCGACGACCGCAACTGGCTGGAGCTGATGGGGGAGCGGCCCACCCGCGACCTGTGGAGCGTCGGGCCGAAGACGTCGGCGAAGCTCGCCGCCACCGGGATCAATACGGTGACCGAGCTGATCGCCACTCCGCGCGACGACTTGATCGCCACCTTCGGTCCGCACCAGGGCAATTGGCTGTACGTCCTCTGCCGCGGCGGCGGTGATTCGACGATCACCGCCGAACCCTGGCTGGCGCGTTCGCATTCCAAGTCCCGCACGTTCGCGACGGACCTCAGCGACGCCACCGAGATGCGCGCCGCCGCCGCGGACCTCCTGCGCGAGTTGCTCGATCAGGTGGTCGGCGAGGAACGCCTGCCGTTCCGGGTCGCGGTGACCGTCCGCACCACGACGTTCTACACCCGCACCAAGTCGAGGAAGCTCCCCGCGCCCAGTCTCGACTTCACCGAACTCGAGTCGGTGGTCGCCGACCTGCTCACCAGGTTCGACATCGACCGCCCGGTCCGCCTCCTGGGCGTACGCCTCGACCTGGTGACCGACGAGGAAGGCGCCGCAACCTGAAATGCCCCTCCGCTCCCTGATCAGAAAGAAGCGCCAGCCCCTGCTCCCGAGCCCGATGGGCGTGCTGAGCCACCGCTCCTTAGTCCAAAGAAACGACCTGCCCCTGCTCCCTGAGGAGCGCCCGGAGCTTGCGGAGGGCGCGTCACGAAGGGTCTTCGCAACCCGACTCACCAAGAACCTTCGTGACGCTCGCAAGTGGCGGGACTGTCTCGCGTACCCGCCCCGATTCGTGACCGACAGACTTCAACTCGACTCCTAGACCTCGATCGAAGTCTGCCGGTCGAGTTGAGGTCTGCCGGTCGCCGGCCCGACGTCTGCTCAAGTTGCTCTGCTCGACCCAGCGGGTCGCTTTCCACACTCCGGAGGGCGCGGCCGACTACTGCTCCCTGAGGAGGCCGGAGCTTGCGGAGGCCGTCACGAAGGGGCCTGGTGAGATGCGTCGCCGTCGCTGGCACTCCTTGCACATCAGGGAGCAGGGTTTTTGCAGTCCTTTCGGATCAGGGAGCAGAGGGGACGCTCGCGGCTCGCGACCCAGGGAGCGGGGCGGGGCGGCCCGCAAGCTCGCTTCCAGGTTTCGCGGCCCCCTGCGGGCCGTGCCTGGCCCACGATATTTGACCGGGTACGGAGCCGACTGGGGTGTTCACTGTGGAGTTGTCAAGGGACGGATGCGGTCCCGGGTGTGGCCCGGGTGCGGAAGGTGCTGCGCGAAGGTGTGGTCAAGCGGCGTCGTCGAGTCGCATGGTGCGTCGGTTGTAGGCGGGTAGTGGCCGGCGGTGCGGGTCGATCGACGCGGGTGGGATGAGCCAAGGGTGCCGGTCGTAACCGATGACGATGTCCCAGCCGTGGTGGTGGACCTGGGTGTGGCAGCGTTGGCAGAGCAGGCAGCCGTTGTCGAGGTCGGTGGGTCCGCCGTCGGCCCACGGCTTGATGTGGTGGACCTGGGTATGTGATGGCGGTGCACCACATTTGATGCAGCAGGCGTCGCGGACGATGATTGCTTTGCGGAGGTGTGCCGGATACAACCGGTGGGTGTGGCCCATCTGCAGCGGTACGCCTTCGCTGTCGAGGATGATCTCGGTCAGGGATCCGTCGCAGGAGACCTGTTTCGCGGTGGCGTGGCTGACCGTCCCGGTCCACGGCAGCGTTGCGAGTTCTCCGGTGGCGGGGATGGTCAGCATCAGTTGCGTCCGGGGCGAACCGACGGTGTCGATGGTCGCGCCGATCGCTGCTTGGTCGAGGATCAACTCGAAAGCGTCGGCACGGCGTTGCTCGGCGGTGCGACGATCTTCGGTGCCGTCGGGTTCGGGCCGTGGGCAGGACCGTTCGTCGATCATCGTCAGGAACTTCTCTCCCACGATCTGGGTGAGGTCGGCGCGGATTTCGACGCGGCCGTCGTCGGTGGTGTGGGCGTTCACCGAGTTCAGCGATGGGTCGTCGGCCGCGGGAACACCGGTGTCGGAGTCGTCGGCGAGGTCGTTGGCGATCGCGCGGGCGTGTTCTAGTACCTGTGTCGGGGTCGCGCCGGACAACGCTTGTGCGATGAGTTCGCTTTCGTATTGGGATCGGTCACCGTCGGAAAGCGCCTCACCACAACGCTTGTCGATCTGGTGCATGCCTCGGACGATGGCGTCGACGACCTCGCTGGACAGCCGCCCGTCGGCGGCATGCCGCGCTGTGGCCGGCAGAGTGGGCAGGGCGTCGACACTGCGCATGGTGCGAAGAGCGGCCGCCGGGGCGTGGCCTGACTCGATCAGCAGCTTCTTGGTGGTGCTGCCGGCTTTCTGTGCGACGCCGATGCCGTCGAGTTGCGCTGCGTGCGTGACGATCTGATGATCGGCAAGGTTGCGGATCAGGCGCCACGTGTCGAGGGCGTCGAGTGTTTCTCTGCCTGTTGGGTCGTCGGCGGGCGGACTGGTGTCGATGAGTTGATCGAGGAGCGTGGTGAGCTCTGGCATGACTCCAAGGTACCGGAACATGCGTTCGATTTCGAGGTTTCTCCACAGGCCAGAAGCTCGAATTCATCTACTGTGCAGCATTTGTCGTCGACTGAGCGCCTATTCGCGTTGACTGTGCGCAGATCGTCAACAGTGGTGTACTTCAGTCACACAGCTCTCTAGTTCTGGCGCGCCTTCGACCGACTGAGTCTGAGGTGTTTGAGCTGGTTCCCGTTGAGCAGGGGCCGCCGATCACAAAATCTCGCGCTTGACAGTCGACTTCGGGCGCGCGCGAGAGTGTAGCCGAAAACTCCTCCACCTGAGTGCGTTCGAAGGGCGATATGCCCTTCGATCATGCTGAGGGGGACGAACTTTCAGAGTCGTCTCCGCAGGGTGGCGCGCTGGGTCGTCAACCGTCTTCTACGGGCGGGCTCCTCAGTATCTGCGGCCTGGCGGCCGTCGTGGACTTCGTAAGAATTCGTTGTGCTCGGGGCGAGCCTTACCTCTGCTCCCTGAGGAGCCCGGAGCTTGCGGAGGCCGTCACGAAGGGTCCTGGTCAGTCGGGTTGCGAAGACCCTTCGTGACGCGCCCTCCGCAAGCTCCGGGCGCTCCTCAGGGAGCGGTGGTTGGCCGCGCCGTCCGCAAGCTCCGGGCGCTCCTCAGGGAGCGGTGGTTGGCCGCGCCCTCCGCAAGCTCCGGGCGCTCCTCAGTCTCAGGGAGCGGTGGTTGGCCGCGCCGTCCGCAAGCTCCGGGCGCTCCGTGAGCTGAGGAGCGGGGGGCGGGTCGTTCTTTCGGATCAGGGAGCAGGTTGGGCCACGATGAGCGGTACGAGTTGCTCGGCGGTGGTCCAGGCGCCGTGGTGGCCGAGCATCATCGACTCCATCGTCTCGCGCTTGCTGCGGGTGAGGGTGATGGCACCGCGGGCCACCGCGACGACGTCGCCGATGCGTTGTGCCACAGCGTCACTGACGATCGGTCCGAACCACCCTTCGTCGATGGTCTGCTCGCGCGAGACCACGTGTGCGGCGTCGCCGAGGTACGACGCCCAGCCGCTCAGCACGTCATCGGCCGATCCCGGTGTCGCGTAGACGTGTCGGACCCGTGCCTCGCCGGCCACCGCGTCGACGCCGTCGAGCAGGGCGGGGGCGGTGTCGATGTCGATCGCCCGGTCGGCGGTGATCATCCCGTGGTCACCGGTGACGAGAAGGGTTGCGCCATCGCCCAGTCCGGAGGCGAGGTCGGCAACCAACCGGTCGACGATGCGCAGCTTCTCCAGCCACTCCGCCGACCCCGGGCCGTGGATGTGGCCCGCCATGTCGAGCTCGCTGTAGTAGGCGTACACGAAACGCCGATGCCGACTCCGGCGCCGCAGGGTGGTCAGCACGGCGTCGCGGATGCCGTCGGGCGTCACGGCGGGCAGGAACTGTCCCGACGCTCGGAAGGCCGCCATCGTCAGACCGGTTCCGCGGAACTCGCCGGGCATGACATAGGTGACCCGGACACCCTCGGCGGCAAGCTCTTCGAGACTCCCGCGCTCGGTGCGTACGAGGGCCGGGGGATAGGTCATCAAGGCCGACGGTCCGGAGGCGTCGTCGAGCGTCCAGCGCAGCGAGTTGAGCACTCGTCGTGACCCGCGGGTCCGGCATTCGTCACCCGGGCGGAAGCTGTACCCGATGATCCCGTGCACTCCGCACGACGTCCCGCCCGTCAGGCTCAGGATGCTGGTCGCGGTGGTCGCCGGAAACCCGGCCCGCAGCGTCGTCGAGGTCAGTTCTTTGAGCGTCGGGGCATGTTCGGCGTAGTCGTCCAGCAGGGTCGCGCCCAGGCCGTCGATGAGCAGCAGCACCACCGAGTCACTGGTCGGAACAACGGGTCCCGCGCCCTCGGACGCGACCCCGAGTGCACCCGCCACCGCCGGCAACACGTCGGCCAGCGTGTGCGGATAACCGTGCCAGTCTGCCGGGGCCAGCTCCAGCGGACCCGCCACTTCTGTCACCGCGCCCCCGAACCGGCCGGTCCGAACACATAGTGTCCCGACCGCAGGAACCGGACCGACCGACGCGCGTCCCCCTCGACGAGCAACGGCGACAACGCATCTCGCAGCGCAATCCGCCACCGTGCGGCGTCGAGTGGCGCGCTGACCCGTATCGACTCGACGTCACGCGGAACCTCGACGACGGCGCCGGCATCCGGGGTGATGCGCTCGTGGTGCGCGACGGGATGGGATGGCCGGTCGACGTCGATGACCGACACGGCGCCACCGGCGAGC
Source organism: Gordonia sp. ALPHA1B1 (assembly GCF_005502615.1). Lineage (NCBI taxonomy): Bacteria > Bacillati > Actinomycetota > Actinomycetes > Mycobacteriales > Gordoniaceae > Gordonia > Gordonia sp. ALPHA1B1. Next base: position 85,888 of record NZ_SCOC01000014.1, read on the forward strand.
GCCTCGTCCACCGACTCCACCGACCCCTCCGACCTCGACGACCCGTCCGGCGCCGACGGCGCGGCGGACTTCAGGTCCCACGCCACCAACACCCGGTCGGAGTCGGCGTCGCCGCCCAGCTCGTCACCGAGTTCGCCGTAGAAATCCTCGTAGTAGTGCACGGGCGTCGCACCGAGCTTCGCGAGGTTGAAGTAGGCGTTCCGGGCGACCAGGGGATCGAAGGTCCAGGTGATCGTCGACAGTCCGCGTTCCAACGCCCAGCGACGCTGGTGCATCTTCAGCGCATGACCCACCTGATGGCCGCGGCCGCGGCGGGTGACCCCGGTGATGTGGCTGTGCAGGGTCTCGCCGACAGGCGCACCGAAGAACGCCACGCTGCCGCCGGCGAGGTGGTCGCCGATGAAGGCGCCGGCCACATAGTTGCCGGCGTGACTGAGCGCCCGCAGCATGTCGGTCCCCACGGGCCGGTTCGTCGGATCGGGCCGCCACACGTCGTCGAAGATCCGCAGCAGGTCCTCGAGCTCGTCGGGCGACGACAGTTCACGAACCTCCACACCGAGGGTTGCATCCGACATGGGGTCGATTCTGTCACCGCCCGACGACACCGGGGTCGGGGTTGGCCCAGTCCGCGCAACTACTATGAGCCCCATGTCCCGCACCGCCCGACCGTCCGACGCGTTCGCGCGCGTCGCCGCGGCCGGTGTGGTTCCCGCGGTCGCGGTCGCCGCGCACGGTGCGGCGAGCGGGGCGATGCCGAGTTCGTCGGGCGTCCTGCTGAGCGCCGCGATCGGCGTGGTCGCGTCGATGCTGCTCGCGCCGCGTCGGGGACGGCTCACGACGGCGGCGGCGTCGACCACCCTGGTCTTGTCCGCTGCCCAGGCGGCGAGTCACTGGGCTCTTGCACTCGACGCCGGGCACGCCGCCCACGACACCTCGACGCTGCCGATGCTCCTCACCCACCTGGTGGCGATCCCGCTCAGCGCGATCCTGATCGTCGCCGGTGCCCATCTCCTGGCGTCGATCGACTCGGTGATCCGGTCGCTGGTGCCGCCGGTCGCCCTCGCGGCACATCCGGCCGCTCCGGTGTTCTGGACGCCGCCTTGTGTTCCGGCCGCACCCGCGTTGTGCGGCACCGGCGTTCGCGGACCACCGGCCGCCACCTGACGCGCCCGGGCCCCAGACCAGAACGGTGTGGGGTCGATGCACGCGTCCACGAGGACCGGTCCCGACACCATCGAAAGACACAATCCATGAAGCTCAGTTCCCCGCGGGCGACGATCGCCCGCCGCATCGCCGCGCCCGCCACCGCCGTCGCTCTCGTCGGCCTCGCCTCCTTCGCGGGTGCGGGTGCCGCGTCGGCGCACGTCACCGCCAACGCGCCGACGGTCACCCAGGGTGGGTACGGCGTCGTCACCTTCGTCGTCCCCAACGAGTCCGATGCCGCCGCCACGACCGCGCTGCGGGTGACGCTGCCCGGGCTGACCTCGGCCCGCCCGGAGGTGATGCCCGGCTGGAAGTCCGTCGTCACCAAGAAGGACGACAAGGTCACCGAGATCACCTGGACCGCCGACCCGGGGTCACCGGGGGTGCCGGTCGGGCAGTTCGGCCAGTTCCGGTTCTCCGGCGGACCGTTCCCCGAGCAGGAGACCGTCGAACTCCCCGCGCTGCAGACCTACGCCGACGGTGAGACCGCCGACTGGAGTCAGCCGACCCCCGACGACGGCACCGAGCCGGAGCTGCCCGCACCGACGCTGACCCTGCCCCCGGCCACGGGCGACGGCCATCACGGCGGCTCGCACGCCGCCTCGACGACGGGCACCGCCGACGCATCGGACACCTCCGAGTCGTCGGCATCGTTCGAGGACTCCGCCGCGCGCTGGCTCGGTGGGATCGGCCTGGTGGTCGGCACCCTCGGCGCGGTCATCGGCGTCGCGGCTCTGACAGCCCTGCGCCGCAATGGTCGTGGCGGCGGCGATGCCTGACCGTCGCGCGCCGGTTCGACGCGTCGTCCTGGTCCTCGCGACGCTGCTGTGTCTCGGGCTCGTCGGATCGTGGGCGGCAGCCCCGGCGTCGGCGCACTCGCGGCTGGTCTCCTCCGACCCCGCCGAGGGGGCGACGCTTCAGACCGGTCCGCAGACGGTGACGCTGACCTTCAACGAGCCGATCCAGTCGTCATATGCGGTGCTCAACGTCGTCGGACCCGACGACCACTACTGGCAGAACGGCGACCCGACGGTCGACGGCCCCAACCTGCGTGTCGGGGTGCGCGAACTCGGCCCGGCCGGTGAGTACGTCGTCAACTACCGGGTGACCTCGGCCGATGGGCACGTCATCAGCGGACAGCGCACGTTCGAGCTCGCGGTTGCCGGCAACGGCGAACCCGGCCCGGCGATCGAAGCGGTCGATGCGTCGTCGGACGAGGGAATCCCGGTGTGGTGGTTCATCGCCGGCGCCGCCGTCGTGCTGATCGCCGGACTCGGTGTCGTGTTCTGGCTGAGCCGGCGACCCTCGACGCGGCGCTGACACCTGATGACCGTCCGCAACGGGTTGATCCTCGCGATGACCCTGGCCGGCGGTCTCGTGGTGAGCTGGTTGCTCGCCCGTCCCGACGGTCCGGATCTGGTCGCGGTGCCCACGACCCTCGCGCTCGGTGTGTCCGTGACGCTGCTCGGTCTGGGGGCGCTGCCGACGGTCGACGCCGAGCCCTCGACCCGGGTGATCGGCCTGCTGGCCGGGGTGTGGGTGTTGGCCGTGCTGATCAGCGCCTGGGTGCGGACGGCCGATCGGGCGGGTGTCGAGGTGCTCGACGTGAAAGCCGGCGACTTCGGCGACGTGCTGTTCTCGGGTGCGCCCGAGATGGTGGCGCTGGTGGCCGGGGTCCTGATCCTCGCGTGGGTGGTGCTGGACCTGCTGACCGGGATCGAGATCCCCGTGCTCGTGGTCGGAGCGCTCGCGGCGATCGGGGTGCTGGCCACCTCGATCGCCGGGCACGCCGGCAACGACTCGTGGGGGCCGTTCCTCATCGGTGCCCACGCGCTGGCCGCGGCCTGGTGGTGCGGACTGCTCGCGGCGATGTTGCTCTCGGTGCGCGGCCGGTCGGGGTGGGCGCGCAGTCTGCCGGTCTTCTCCGGGCGCGCGCCCTGGGCGGTCGGGGTGCTCACGGTGACCGGCCTGATCTCCGGCCTGATCGAGGTCGACGGTCCGGCGAACCTGGTGAGCAGCGGTTACGGCCGGATCCTGCTCGCCAAGGCCGCGGTGCTCGCGGTCCTCGTGGGTCTCGCGGTCTGGCACAGACGACGATGGCTACCGGCCGTGCAGCGGCATCGCAGCAGCGAGCCCGCCTCCGTGCGCGCGGCCGTCGTCGAACTGGCGATCATGGCCGTGGCGCTGGGCCTCGCGGCCGGGCTGTCGGCGACCGCGCCGCTCTGAGCTGGAGCGTCTCCCTCGGCTCCCTTTACGCTGGTCGAGAGGGCGACCTTTCCCGCTGGTCGAGAAGGTGACCTTTCCCGCTGGTTGAGCCGGCTCCGAGCGCAGCGAGGCGCCGTGTCGAAGCCACTTGTCCGGTTCACGACGTCGGTCACCAGGTGGCCTCGACGGGCGCGGCGGCCTCGCTTCGCTCCTTCGACGCTGCTCGACCAGCGGGGCGGGCGGCCGTCGCTGCTCGACCTCACTCGCCCATCGGCGGCCGCGATTGGTCCCACAGCGCGAGGAGTTCGTCGATGATGTCGGTCGACATGTGCAGGGTGCTGAGGTGACTCTCGCCGGGCATCTCGAAGAGCTTTGCGTCGGGGAGCAGCGACACCATGTGCTCGCCGTGGGCGTACGGGATGATGTGGTCGGCGTCGCCGTGCCACCAGCGCACGGGCACCGTGACATCGCCGACACGGAAGCCCCAGTCCCGCGCGAAGACGACGACGTCGGCGAACGGCGCGTTCATGCGTCGGCTTCCGCCGTGGAGCAGGTCGTCGAGGAACATGGCCCGGAATTCGGGGCGCGCCAACAATTCTCGGTCCGCCTGCGGGGACAGTCGACCGTAGATGGAGATCGCGGGTTCGGCGATCGGCCGGGCGAAGCCGAGGGCGACGCTCAGCACCTGGCCGATCGGCGCACCGGCCACGCTGACGAGCGGTGCGAGCAGCGTGCCGAGTCGCATCGCCCCGCCCTCGATGCGGTCGGGTCCGACCGTCGGCGCGACACCGCCGAGGATGCCCGCCGCCGTCACCCGGTCGGGCATGGCATGGGCGACCCCGAGTGCGTATGGCCCGCCGCCCGACAGCCCGATGATCGCGAAGTCGTCGATGCCCAGGGCCTCGAGGACCTCGGCGAGGTCGGGTGCGAAGGCCGCGACGTTGTCGTACCGATGCGGGCTCGACGACCCCACGCCCGGCCGATCGAGCCCGATGAGGCGGATTCCGCGTTCGAGCGCGTACGCGCGCGCTTCGACGGGGATCTGGCGCCGGGCGCCGGGGGTGCCGTGTAACCAGACGATCGCCCGTCCGGTGGCCGATCCGTACTCGGCGAATCCGATCCGACGATCACCGTCGGCGACGGCGATCGACCCCTCGATCTTCGGACGGGCGATGTCGATCATGTGATCAGCATCTCACGTACGGTTGGTGGCGTGATCCCCGAGTTCGTTCACGGCACCGCGCGCGCCATCCGCCACGTGTTCACCCCGTACCCGGCTCGGGACATCCCGGAGGGCCGGATGGTCGACCTCCCGGGGCGCGGGCGGGCGTTCGTCACCGACTCGGGCCCGCGCGACGCACCCGCCGTCTTCCTCCTGCATTCGGTGCTCACCACCGGGTTGCTCTGCTGGTACCCGACGATCCCGGCGATCAACGACCGCTACCGCGTCATCACTTTGGACGCGCGCTGGCACGGCCGCGGCATCGAGTCCGACACCTTCGACCTCCGTGACTGCGCCGACGACGTCGTCGCCCTCGCCGATGTCCTGGGTATCGACCGGTTCACGGTCGCCGGGTTCTCGATGGGCGGCGGCATCGCCCAGCTGGTGTGGCGACGCCATACGGGACGTGTCGCCGGTCTGGTGCTCTGTTCGACCGGTCCGTACTTCAGCACGCACGATCCCCGGCACCGCGCGTCGTCGGAACGCATGGGACGCATCCTCCGCCCCGTCTACCGCATCCTGCCGCGGGTGTCCGAGAAGAGTCTGAACAAGACGACCTCACACACCTCGATCTGGGCCCTTCGACAGTTCTTCTCGACGCCGCTGTCGCACCTCGGTGACTTCGGAAACGGGCTGGGGGAGTTCGACTCTCGCGACTGGCTCCACGAGGTCGACGTCCCGACCGCCGTCGTCGTCTCCATCCGCGACCGGGTCGTCGAGCCCGAACGGCAGCAACTGCTGATCGACGGCATCCCCGGCGCACAGCGCTTCGAGGTCGACGGCGGTCACGCCTGCTGCGTCCTCGGCGCGCGCTACTTCATCCCACCGTTCGCCGAGGCGCTCGACGCCGTGGTGCCTCGGGATCGGTCGTCAGTGGCGGCGCACTGACAGAGCCGCCGTTCACACTGTGGAGTTGTCAAGGGACAGATGCGGTCCCGGGCAAGGTCCGGGTGCGGAAGGTACAACGCGAAAGTCTGTGGTCTTTGGCGGGGTGAGGTCAGGCGGCGTCGTCGAGTCGCATGGTGCGTCGGTTGTGGGCGGGTCGGGGTCGACGGTGTGGATCTATCGAGGTGGGCGGCACGAGCCAGGGGTGTCGGTCGAAGCCCATCACGATGTCCCAGCCGTGGTGGTGGACTTGGGTGTGGCAGCGCTGGCACAGTAGGCAGCCGTTGTCGAGGTCAGTGGGTCCGCCGTCCGCCCACGACTTGATGTGATGCACCTGTGTATGAGAGGGCGGCGCACCGCATTTGATGCAGCAGGCGTCGCGGATGATGATCGCTTTGCGGAGGTGTGCCGGATACAGCCGATGGGTGTGGCCCATCTGCAGTGGTGCCCCCTCACTGTCGAGGATGATCTCCGTGAGCGAGCCGTCGCACGACGCCTGTCTTGCGGTCGCTTGGCTGACCGATCCGGTCCACGGCAGCGTGGCCGGGTCTCCGGTCGCGGGGATCGTCAGCATCAACTGGGTGCGCGGGGAACCAACGGTATCGATGCTCGCGCCGACTGCGGCTTGGTCGAGGATCAGTTCGAAGGCGTCGGCTCGGCGTTGCTCGGCGTTGCGCCGGTCCTCGGCGCCGTCGGGTTCGGGTCGTGGGCAGGATCGTTCGTCGATCATGGCCAGGAACTTCTCGCCTACGATCTGTGTGAGGTCGGCGCGGATTTCGACGCGGCCGTCGTCGGTGGTGTGGGCGTTTACCGAGTTCAGAGAGGGGTCGTCGGCTGCGGGAACACCGGTGTCGGAGGCGTCGGCGAGAGCGTTGGCGATCGCGCGGGCGTGTTTGAGGACCTGTGTCGGGGTCGCGCCGGACAACGCTTGTGCGATGAGTTCGCTTTCGTATTGGGGGCGGTCACCGTCGGAAAGCGGCTCACCACAACGCTTGTCGATCTCGTTCATCCCGCGGACGACGGCGTCGACGACCTCGCCGGTCAGCCGCCCGTCGGCGGCGTGACGGGTCAGGGCTGGAAGCGCGGGCAGGGCGTCGACACTGCGCATGGTGCGAAGAGCAGCGGCCGGTGCATGTCCTGACTCGATCAGCAACTTCTTGGTGGTGCTGCCGGTTTTCTGAGCGACGCCGAGTTCGTCGAGTTGTGCTGCGTGGGTGACGATCTGGTGGTCGACGGTGTTGCGGATCAAGCGCAGCGTCTCGAGCGCGTCGAATGTTGATCGGCCCGTGGGGTCGTCGGCGGGCGGGGTGGTCTCGATGAGTTGATCGAGAAGAGTGGCGAGCTCTGGCATGACTCCAAGGTACCGGAACATTCGTTCGATTTCGAGGAGTTTCCACAAGCCGGGAACCGCGAATTCATCGACTGTGCAGCGTTTTTCGTCGACAGTGTGGTAACTGTTGTCAGTAATTGACTCAAGTCACACCCGTTTCGAGTTCGCGCTCAGAATTGGTGATTCGCGCCATGGCCACGAGCCCCACGGGCGGTCAGGTAGCGGCCTTCGTGATGCAGACGAACGCCCACTCGGTGCTCGTCATCCCCACAGAGATCGGCGGTGGCCGGCAGGTCGAAGTTCGGCGACACCTGCGCGAGTGGCGCGTAGACCTCCTTGCGCTCAGCGGGTCCGCCGTAGCCCGCCACGCCGATCGGCCTGCGGTCGGTGGTGTAAGCGGCGCCTTGCCGTGCCGAGCCCCGCCAGTTGTCCCCGTTGTCGGCGATGCCGCCTGCCACGCCGACCGCGCCGACCGCGCCGACGGGTCCTCAGGTTCGACGGGTGCAAAGGCCAGGCCGCCGCCCGAGGGTCGTCCCTCACGAGGTTGACGAGCGGTCCGACGCGTCGGCTGACGCACCCGTGCCAAATCAGTGGGCCCAAAAGCGGAAGGCGCAGCCGATGACGGTGGATGCGCCGACCGATCACTGTCACCGACGTGGATGGCCGAGGTCTGCTGGTCCGGTCGCGAGGACGCAAAGCGCCAACACCGCCGTTGTCAAACGACCAGAAGTCGACGCAGTAGCACCACGTAACGTCGACGTGGTCTCGCGAATGGACTCACGACGATCCCGCTGCGACTGCTGACTGACAAGTAATGCTTGTTGATGATATTCCGCAGTGGCCGTACCACCCGACCATCTCGACATTGTTGCCGAACCACATGGAACGTTTGTGAATGGCTGTAGCGCAGCGTCTCTAGCGTTCCTAGGCGGTCAGGTGACCCACTTTCTCGGGTGTGACATCAACTACAAATTCGTGCCGTAAGTCGCGTGACTTCGGACCATGCCGCGGCCCAGTCGGCGATCCCGGACGACGCGATAAGTGTCCCAAATAAGCTGTGGCACAGTCAAAGATGAGAGACGCCTCGACCCCGCCTCGAGCTCACATCCAGCACCGACACGGCCGCGGCTCATGAAATTGGTGCGGTCAAAGATCTCCATCAACTTTCTTTTTAGCGTTACTCTCACTTCAGTTCGCGATTCGGTTGCCAGGGGAGGCCCTCAGGGTTGGCACCGAAGCCGCGTCTGGCGTTGGAGCCCACTGCTCAGGCGCCGTCCTGGGGAGGATCTCGATGACTGTTCTCGATTCAGTCGTGCCCGCGTCGCCGCCATCTGCGGACGTCGACGCCGACGCGGCTCCGACGCCGGCGCAAGGTGCGGCTCGTCGCACATGGCGAGCGACGCTGACCGCGCCGCGCGAGATGTCGATGGGCGCCCGGTACGCGTCGACGATCGGCGCGGGCATGCTGGCGTTCGCGCCGGCCATCGCTGCCGAGTTCGACGCGCTCCGCCAGGGGTCGCCGACGGCATACCTGCTGTTCGTACCCCTGTGGTGTCTGATGATCGCCTTCGGGCTCGACGTCTCGTCGCGGGGCCGTGAGATCGGTGACGGCGAGTTCGACCGCATCCTGGTCGTCGTGGTGGGCGGCGCGCTCGGACTGACCGCGGCCCTGGTCATCCCGCGGATTCCGGCCGTCGCGGCGTTCTGGCACGCCGATCTGATCCCGCTCCTCATCTGGGTGTTCGCGGCGTCGATCGTGGTCTTCGGGATCCGACGCGTCGTCCGCGACTACCTCATCTGGTTGTTCCTGCTGACCTGCTTCCCGCCGAACTACCTGCTCATGGGGCAGGTGCTCGGCGGCACGACCGTCGCCTTCGGCGCGTTGTCCGTGGCGATTGCCCTCGTCGTGACGTACATGTCGCTGCGTCGGCACCCGCGGGTCGCCCTCGCCACCGCGGCGCTGTCCGGCGTCGGCGGCGCGGTGCTGGTTGCGGTACTCCAGGACATCCCGGTCCTGGCCTACACGATTCCCGCCGGTGCGGTGACCGCGATCGCGATCGTCGTACGACTCCGGTTCGGGAGAACGGGCTCGGCACGCGCCGGTCTGCCCAAGCAGTCCATCGCCACCCTGGCGTCGGCCTGGTTGGTGGCACTGGTGATCCTGGCGGTGACTCCGTTCGCACCGGAGTCGCCGAAACCCGTTGTGTCACCGCCCATCGGCGAGGAGTGGCTCGAGCAGTTGCGGACGCTGGGTATCGGGATCACCGAGCCCGAGGTGTTCGACTGGGGTCCGCGGGTCATGGGGTCCGACGGTGACGTGCGTCGGTACCGCGTCACGACGGGGCAGACCGGTCCGGAGAACAGGCCGCTGTCCACCGCCTATCTCGACGTGTTCTCCACCGCGGATCTGGGCCGCTTCTCCAGTTACCGCCGTGGTCTCTGGTACGAGACGGTGCCGCCGGCGACGATCCACTCGACTCCCGCCTCTTCGGACGGCCGACACACCCGGCTCGGCAGCATCGCCAACACCCTGGAGTCGGTCCGCACCTCGGATCAAACACTGTGGACCGGTCGATTCTGGGGTTGGCGAGTTCCCACGCCAGCCGGTGAGCGCTACATCGCCGTCTACCTGATGGCCGCGCGTGATCAGCCGGGATCGTCGAACGTCGCCGAGCCGAAGCCGCCCAGTTATGCCACCACCGTCGCCGAACCCATCAGTTGGCTCATCCGCGGTGGCGACGACACCCCGGACCCCGTCGACGACTCCGACCTCGATGTCGCGCTGACCGATCTCGCGTGGTCGATGATCGACGCCGTCGAACGACCAGCTCGGTGACCGCCCCCGACGCGGGACGAGTTATGGACGCGCGGCATGTCTCCACCCTGTCGGCACAACATCCGTTGAGCCGCAGGCAGCGTCTCGGCCTCGTCGTGCTCGCGATCGTGACCGCGGCAGCGTTCCTCCTGACCTGGCGGGTCTCACTCGCGGTCATCTTGAGCATCTGCGCTCTGTACTTCCTGGTCTCGAGCGTCGACAAGTTCGTGCTCGTCACCCGCGGCATGACCGGCAGGGGAGTGCTGCGGGTGTCCGACGACGACGCACGCGCGATTCCCGACGCCGACCTGCCGGTCTACACCGTGTTGCTGCCGGTCTACGGGGAACCCGAGATCGTCGCCAACCTGGTCGCCGGTGTCGGCAAGATCGATTATCCCGCAGACAAACTCGACATCCTGTTGGTCCTCGAGGCCGACGACCACGAGACCCGAGCCGCCGTCGAACACGCCGACCTCGACGGGATCACCCCGGTGCTGGTCCCGCCGAGCGAACCGCGGACCAAACCCAAGGCGTGCAACGTCGCCATGGATCTGCCATCGGAACGCAGCGACATCGTCACCATCTACGACGCTGAAGACATCCCGGATCCGCTGCAATTGCGCAGAGCGGCAGCCGTCTTCGCCGCGAGTCCGCCCGAGGTCGGCTCGGTGCAGGCCCGGCTCGGGTACTACAACGAGCGCGAGAACCTGCTGACCCGATGGTTCGCCATCGAATACGACCAGTGGTTCTCCTACATGCTCCCCGCATTGAGTGCGTCGAAGTGTGTGATCCCCCTCGGCGGGACGTCGAACCACATCCGCACCGACGTGCTGCGGGAGGTCGGCGGATGGGATGCCTACAACGTCACCGAGGACGCCGATCTCGGAATCCGGCTGGCGCGCTACGGATATCGCACGGTCGTCCTGGACTCACTCACCGGCGAAGAGGCGAACGCCGACGTGGTGAACTGGGTGCGGCAGCGCTCGCGCTGGTACAAGGGTTATCTTCAGACCTTCCTGGTGCACACCCGCCACCCGGTCGACATGGTCCGTGAACTCGGACTCGTTCCGGCGCTGCGTATCTCGAACCTGACCGCGGGCATGCCGATCGCCAACACCCTCAACCTGCTGTTCTGGACGCTGCTGCTGGTGTGGTTCGCCGGGAAACCCGATTTCATGCATTCCCTGTTTCCGGGTCCCATCTACTACCTGTGTGTCCTGATGTTCACCGTCGGGAACCTGGCCACCATCATGCTGGGCGTCGTGTCGACCCGCACCCTCGGCAAGCCCTACTTACTCGGTGCCGCGCTCCTTGTGCCCGGTTACTGGTTCCTTCAGTCCATGGCTGCGATCAAGAGCATGGCGCAGCTCATCTACAAGCCCTCCTTCTGGGAGAAGACCGTGCACGGACTCTCGGCCATGCCCGGTGTGTCCCGACCGCCGAAAGGTCCTGAGAATGTCTAGCAACAGTCCTGTCCGCCTGCGACGCCTCCTGGGAGCGGTCCTGGCGGCGCTGATCGTCGGCATGGGAGCGGTGGCTCCGGCCGCGGCGGCGCCGGGAGACGGCACGACGACGCTCAACTGGCGGCAACTGGGAATGGGCACCTCGGTCACGATCGACGGCGCCGACGTTCCGGTCGGAGTGAGCATCCCGGTGCCGCAGGGGATGTCACCGACCACGCTGACCGGTGTGGTTGCGTCGGCGACCAACGTGACCGACGCCTTCATCCAGGTCGCCCGCACCGACGGCACGATCATCGGTACCGTCGTCGTACCGAGGTTCGGTCCGCGGCAGCTCAGCACCGCGTTTTCCGTTCCGCTGACCGCAGTGCCCGTGGGCGACAACGGCCGTGCGGATCTGCGACTGACGCTGCGCAACGGGACCGACGATTCGGTGTGCGGACCGGTGCCGGAGGTCGCGCTGACCAGCCTGAACGTCGCCTTCCGGGGCGCCGCGACGGTGCCCGCCACCATTCAGGATGCGTTCGGGACCGTGGTCAACCGGGTGACCGTGTACACCCCGGAGGACCCGAGTGCCGCGGCCGCGCAGACCACGCTCGGCGTCGTCGCCGCCATCGCGAATCACTATCGTCCGCAACGTGTTGCGATCGACGTGGTGGAGTCGGCCGATGCCCGGTTGCCGCGCGCGGCCAGTCCGCTGGACCGGGCGGTCGTCATCCGCGAGGAGGGTGGGGCGGGGAGTGTCCGTCTGGAACGTGCGGGACTTCCCGGGGCCGTGTTGGTGATCAGCGGTGATCAGGATTCCTTGCCCGATCAGGTGGCGCTCTTCCGCGACGGGCTGACCGATCTTGCCCAGACAGACTCTGCTGCAGTTGAATTCGTCGGAGACCGCGAGGTGCAGGGTTCGGATTCGGTGACCTTCGGGGAGTTCTCCGATCGGTTGTCGGTGGAGGCTCTCGGAACCGCCTCGCTTTTGCCGGGTTTCGATCCGACGATCCTCGCCCTCGGTCGGCCCGGCGCGGTCGACGTCGCGCTGAAGGCGCGCTACACCCCGGTCCGCGACGACGAGCGCGCGAATGTCATGGCCGTCACCGGCGGCGAGATCCTGCACACGAGTGCGCTGAACGCGTCCGGATCGCTGGACACGAAGTTCACCATCCCCGCCGCGCAGGTGGCAGCCAACGAGCCGCTCGAATTCCGGGTCTCCTACGAGCCGGCCCCGGGCGCCTGTTCGCCTCGCAGTGTGCCGCTGACGTTCCAGATCGACCCGTCGTCGACCGCGTCGTCGAGCACGACTCCCGTTCGGATGGGCGGTTTCTCGTCGGTGCCACTCGGGTGGCAGCCGACCGTCCAGGTCGCGCTCGACAACACCAACCCGGCGCAACTCGACGCCGCCGCTGAACTGCTCGCGTCGGTGCAGCGCAGTTCGGCCACCGCACTGTCGCCGGTGCTCGTGCCGCTGGATCAGGCGATCGCCAGCAACACCGGCGCACTCGTGGTGGCCGACGCGGCGAACGCCCGCCCGCTGAACCCGCCGATCAACACCGAGGATTCGTCCACGCTCGTCGACCTGGCCGCGCAGATCCGGCTGGCCATCCCGGACGGGCTGGGTACCATCCAGGCGTTCTCGCAGAACTCGCGCACGGTGGTGTTGGTGAGCACCTCGGGGTCGTGGGATCTGGTCGACCCGCTGTTCGCGTATCTCGATGATCAGCAGGGAGATCTGGCAAACCTCCGCGGTGACGTCCTGGTGGCCGGCCGCGCGGGTCAGCCCGAGCTGATGACCGTGCGGGCCGACGGTCCGCAGGCCGAGGTCGATCAGGTCGGCACCAGCTGGGTGGTGTGGCTGGGTGTCAGCGCCGCCGTAGTTGCGATCGCAGTCCTCGTCGCGATCGCGATCATTTTGTATCGCAGACGCTTCGGCGGCTCGAGCGGTCCCGCTGACGGCTCGACTACATGACCGTCGAGCTTCACGACGACGCCTCGGCACCGGCGGTCGGTGTGCAACCGCCGGTGACCGAGGGCCGTCGACGGCTCACCGCGACGCAGTGGTGGGGTATCTCGCTCTTCGCCGGTCTGGTCGCCGGGTATCTGGCGGTCGGTGCGTACCTGTACCTCGCTGTCGGCTACATCAATCCCGACGCGAGCAGTCGCGTGGGCAACGCCGGGTTCACCATCTGGAGCCGGGACCCGCACCTCGGTGCAATCGGTTTCGTCTGGAATCCGTTGCCGAGCCTGATCGAGATCCCGCTCGTCGAACTGTCGTCGCACTGGCCGCTGAACCAGTGGCCGGAGCTGCGTCGCGTCGGATTCGCCGGTGCGGTCATGAGCGCGGTGTTCATGGCCGGTGCCGGGTGGCAGGTTCGGCGCATCGCCCTCGATTACGGTGCCGGCCGTCTGCTGCGCTGGATTGCGGTCGCGGCGTTCGCGCTGAACCCGATGATCATCCTGTACGCGGGGATGGGGATGAGCGAGGCGCCGTTCCTGTTCTTCCTGCTGTGGACGTGTCGTCGAATCCTGTTGTGGGTGAACCGATCACGTGTGGTCGATCTGGTCATCGCCGGCGTCGCCCTGGGTCTGGCGTACCTGACGCGCTACGAGGCGCTACCCGCGGCTGCGGGTGTGGCGGTCGGGGTGTTCGTGGTGTCGACCCGACGACACCGTCCCGAAGGAGTCTCCGGACGCGCGGGGTGGCGGGCCGGAGCCGCCTTCGGTGTGCACGACGCGACCATCGTGGCCATACCCACCGCGTTCGCGTTCGTGGTGTGGGCGGGCCTCGGCTGGCTCCTCGACGGGAATGCGTTTTCCCAGTTCTCCTCGCAGTACGGCAACTCGGCGCAGGTGGCGGCCGCGGGAATCGTCTCGGCCGAGGACGTCGGAGCGGGTCCGCTGGCGGAGGTGATCGTCGCCAACCTGCTCGGCATGCAACCGCTGCTGTTCGCGGTGCTGCCGGTCGTGGCCTGGATCGCGGTCCGGCTGCGCAGGGTCGACGCCGCGGTGCCGGCAGTCGTGTTCGGCTCGGTTCTGCTGTTCCAGATGTCCGCGGTGATCCTCGGCTCGACCTTCGGCTGGTTCCGCTTCTACCTGGCGTCGACGCCACTGATCGTCGTCGCGGTCCTCGTAGCCTGCGGGCCCGCGCGCCGTCTGCTCCCCGACGCCGGGCAACCTCTGCTCCCTGAGGTGCGAGGAGCGAGCGCGCACCTACTGCTCCCTGAGGTGCGAGGAGCGCAAGCGACGAGCCACGAAGGGCCCCGCCGTTCCTTGAGCAGCGACCGGAGCTTGCGGAGGTCGGACACCCGCCGCTCCTTGAGCAGCGACCGGAGCTTGCGGAGGTCGTGTGTCGAAAGGACCACCCTCACCACCCTCATGGCGCTGGTCCTGGCGACCTCGTTACCCGTGACGGCGTCGTCGATGCTCAACCCGGCGCTGGGCAAGGAGGAGTACGGTCTGCGCTCGGCGTTCTGGCCCGATCGTCATCCGCCGTCGGAATTCTGGTTCTACTGGTTCGGCGAGGTCTCGGGCAACGTCGCCGCCTGGCTGGACAGCCAGAATCTGCCGGAGGGCTCCGTTCTCGTCGACACCTTCGGGGTGTCGCGCGTCTGGCTGGAGTCCGAGCGCCCCGAACAGTTCGTCGTGCGCAGCGACTTCGACTTCTTCGCGAAACTGAACGCACCCGCCGAGCAGGGCGTGCAGTACATCCTCACGCAGCGGCCGACCGGCCTCGGCTCACTCGACGCCATCAACGTTCGCTACCCAACCCTCTGGGCCGACGGCGCCGGCATCGCGACGGTCGCCATGACGGTGACGACGCCGACTGGCAAACCGCAGTTCCGGATCTATCGGATCAACGGATCGGACTGACCGTCACGGATTGACCCAGAAGGTGGCCGCAACCGGCGTGCTCAGGATGATGTTCTCTTGCGGGTAGTACTCGCCGGTCACCACCAGCTGGCCTGCTCCGGTGCGGATGGTGCTGCGGCGGTGGGGATAGTCGTACGGAATCCAGCCGGCGGCTCCTGTCGTGAGATTGCGCCAATGCCAGCGAAATCCGTAGCCAAGGGGATACGGGTAGATCTGGCCACGTCCGTAGAACACACGCGGCTGTACGACTCCGGCGCCGCCGATGCCCCAGACCACGCCGGGCACCTGCACTGTGACCGAGTGGTCCAGCCTGGGATGAGGCGGCGGGGGCGAGGCGGTTGCCGTAGCCGATGCCGACCACAGCGGCACGATGACCCCGAACGCGAGCAGCATCGAAAAGATTGCGCGACGAATTGTCATTCCGTGACGGTAGCGCCCGCTGGTGAGTTTCCCGCGCTATTTGCGCTGCGAGTGGCTTCGACCAGGCCAACCATCAAGAACCCCACCTACGCCTGCAACTCGAAAGCCTTCAACACGGTCGTCGTCCAGATCTGTTGGCCGGCCGGGTTGGGATTCACGGTGTCACGCAGCAGGGGGCGGAGTGCAGCGGAATCGGCGGGGAATGCGGAGTACACGTCGATGACCTGGATGCCTTCGGCGTCCATCGCAGACGCGTAGCCCTCCATGATCGCGTTGGTGGCGCCACCCTGCGCGGGGCTCTGCTTGATGGCCACGAGCTCGGCGTTGGGGTACTTCTGGCGCAACTCGGTGATCAGTGGCTTGAGCTGCTCGGCGAGCGGGGTGTTCGGGTCCTGGGTGTGGCCGAAGTTGAGCAGGATCAGGTTCGGGGTCACTTCCGGGGTGATCAGTTTGTCGAGATTCTCGAGCGCGTAGTCAGCGTCTTTTCCGGAAGCGCTGCCGTTCCAGAAACCGATCGGGCCGTTCGGGCCGTCGCCGAGCCCGACCATGGCGCCGTAGTCATTGGTGGTGGCATTCCAGAATTTGGTGGCCATCGGGCGTTGGAGTTTCTGGCTGATCGTCGTGCCGAGGGCGGGCGCCCAGCCGTCCCGGGCGGCACCGGTCGAGTCGCCGAGAAGCACGATGGTCCGGGGCTGCGCGGGATTCGCTTCCGCGTCTTCGATGAATTCGAGGGTCGCCGGCTGTTCGAGGGGAGCCATGCTGGCCGGGGTCACAGCTGCCGAAGATGTCGACGTCGGCGCGGTTCGATTGCTGGACACGATGAGTCCGACGATCAGGATCACCGCACAGACAACCATCACGATCCAGGCCCAGATGGGCGCGGAACCGAAAACGCGTTTCACAGCGTTCAACATCTACGTAATCTCCAACTCGCTTGAGGCCCCCCAGCCAACGTTGTCACCATAGCGGGCGTTGATTCCGAGTGCGCGTGACGCCAAACCCGACGGGTCAGCAATCGGTGGGGGCCGGCGCTCCGGCGAGGCGGTCCTGCATCCACGTAGCCATCGCGGGGCCGGGGTCGACGCCGTGTCCTTGCTGGTCGTGTCGGACCCGCATCAACCGGTCGCCGAGTTCGCAGGCTCGAGTCAAGGTGTCTTCCATGACGTCGACGGGGATGAGTGGGTCGGTGCCGCCGTAGAAGACCGCGATCGGGACATTCGTGGCGAGCCGCGGTAGGGCGTAACCCTCGAGTGCGCGGGACAGGGTTTGCGCCGCGCCCGGAGTCACCGCGTTCAGTGCGGCATCATCCGGCACCGACAGGCCCGCCAGCGCCGTGCGGTCGGCCGAGCAGACCGGCGCGGTGTCGGTGCTCAGCCCGGTCAGATGGTCGCCCGGGCGGACGGCGGGCTGGGCTTGGGCCACACCGTGCACCACCAGCGGATACAGGAATCGTTGCGCGCGCGAAAGACTACCTTCCTGCGCGCGGGTGACGAAGTAGCCGGCATCCAGCAGGGGAGCGACGGCAACCGCACCCACCAGTTCCCCGGCGCCATCGCCGTACTGCGCGAACTCCTCCGCTGTCGACCATGCGGCACCTCCGCCCTGAGACCGGCCGACGGCGAACCACCGGCCCCCGACGCCGAGGTCGGTGGACTGTGCGGCCCGCGCGGCGTCGATGACGTTGTATGCAGCGGTGCGGGGTTCGAGATAGGGATGAGGTGCTTGTTGGCCCGGCCGCACTCCCAGGCCTTGGTAGTCGGTCGTGACCACGGCATATCCCGCGGTGAGGAAGTCGGTCACGGCACTGAGATCTCCGAACATCGAGTCCTGGTCCGACGGCGCGCAATCCCGGGTGATGCCCGTGGTGCCGTGGGCGTAGGAGATCAGCGGATGACCGCCGGGCGGGGGAGGCGGCCCGGGGACGAACAGGGCGCCACTGACGGTCGTCGACCCGCCGTCGAGTCCCGATGCCGATCGATAGACGAGGCGCTGAGCCGTGATGCCGGGCGGCAGCACGGAGAACCACGCATCCGGAACGGTGTCGGTGCCGACGATCTGACCGCGCGCACGTCGCACGTCGGCGACCAATACAGGCGGGGGTGACGGCGGTGCGTCGACGGCTGCCGACGAGACCGGTCGCGCGGATTCCTCGGTCCCGGATGTCGAGCCGCAGGCGGCCACCGAGCCAACACCGAGGGTCGCCACGACAACCCATACGCCCGCCGTTCGGACGCGGCGCCACCCTCTTCTCACCCGAGAAAGGTATCCCGGCGATTCCCACGGTTTGCTTCGACGTATCTGTTTGCCCGATTCTCTAGGGCGTGGAGTCGATCACCGGGACCCGTCGGGCGGGCGCGTCATCTCTCGGTGAATCCGACGACGCCGATACCGTCGCCTTCGCGGCAGCCTCCCGTCGGTCCGCCGATCCGCCCGCGCCCGAGCGCGATCCGCTTGCGGTGGCCGCGCCATCCGATGCCGAGGTGTATGAATATCTCGGCCCGCAGATGCGCTGGGTGCAGCTCGTTCTCCTCGCCGCATTCGTCTTGGTGTCCATTTCCCTCGCGGCTTTCGCGTCGACCCATGTGTGGCTGTTGCCTGTTCTCATCGTTCTTGTCGCCAACGTGATTGGAAATGCACTTTCGTTAGCGACGGGAATGAACCGCCGGCGGATCACGTGGCGTTCCCACCAGAACCGGGTCACGAAATGGCAGCCGGTGGACCGGAGGTATCCCAGCGTCGACGTCTTCCTCCCCACCTGCGGTGAGAGCATCGCGATCCTGCGCAACACCTATCGACACATCGCGGCTCTGCGGTGGCGCGGCTCGTTGAACGTCTACGTCCTCGACGACGCGGCTCGGGGCGAGGTGCACGAATTGGCTGTCGAGTTCGGATTCGCCTACGTCGTCCGCCCGGATCGGGGCCATCTACGCAAGGCCGGCAACCTCCGGTACGCGTGCACCGTCAGCCGCGGCGAACTGATCGTCATCTTCGACGCCGACTTCTGCCCGCGCCACGACTTCCTCGCCCATCTCGTGCCTTACCTCGACGACCCGCAGGTTGCGATCGTCCAGAGCCCGCAGTGTTTCTCGACGACCGAGGCGATGAACTGGATTCAGCGCACGGCCGGCGCGACGCAAGAGTTCTTCTATCGCTGGGTCTTGCCGTCGCGGGATCGGATCGGAGCCGCGAACTGTGTCGGTACCTCGGCGGTCTACCGGCGCCAAGCTCTCGACCGCGTGGGAGGTTTCGCAGCGATCGAGCACAGCGAGGATCTGCACACCGGCCGGCTGGTCCAGCAGGCTGGATACAGCATTCGTTATGTACCGGTCGTCTTGTCGCGTGGGTTGTGTCCAGCGGACCTCGCGGGCTTTCTGAACCAGCAATACCGCTGGTGCCAGGGGACGCTCTCCCGCGTCCCTTCTGCGCACTCTGAGCGCACTCTCCGACAACGCATCGCCGACTGGGCCGGCGTCTTCTACTACCTCACCACCGCGATGAACGTCTTCCTCCTGTTCCTCCCGGGCGTCGTCATGGCCGCCTTCTATCCGGGGGACGTGCGGCCGGAGCAGCTCGTGCCGTTCCTGTTGGGGCTGTGGGTGTATGTCGTGTTGTTCCCGCTGGTGTCGAGAACCCGCTGGCGGTTTGAGGTTCTGCGCATCCAGATGGCGTACAGCTTCGCCCACGTGATCGCGATCTGGCACAAGCTGATCGGCCGCGAGATCGGCTGGGTGCCGACGGGTGCGATCGGGAAGTCCAATTCCCTGGCCCGCTCGATCAGCGCACTCGGCGCGATCACGCTCGGTACCTCGCTGCCGGTGTTCTGGGTGTTCATCATTCGCGACGTGATGCAGTACGGGCTGGGCCAGTTCTGGATGATGGTCGGGCTCGTGGTGGCCTACACCTATCTGGCACTCCCGCTGTTCGTGGAGTTCATCACAATCCTGCTGCCGCGGCGACGCGATCGACACGCGGAGGTCGCTGAATGACGACGCACGACCCAACACCGGATGACGCACCGATCGAAACCACGGGCAAGCGGCCGACGGCGACCAACTGGAACCGTATCTCGGCCTGGGAGGCCGTCGGTTACACGTGCGTGATCCTCTTCATCGCGGCGTTGGCGCTGGGATGGTTCGACGTCATGCTCCCGTGGGCCACGCCGTGAGCGGGCCCAGCAGGGGAGAGGAGGCGATGAACGTCGACGACGCACCGACCGTTCCGCTCCGCACGCAACCGGTCGGGGCGCCCGCGGACTCCTCACCCGAGCCGACGTCGCGGACGACCTTCTTCGACGACATCGCCGGACTACGTGGCATCGCCGTCCTGCTGGTCGTGCTGTTCCATTCGCACGTCCCGTTCCTCACGGGCGGATTCGTCGGCGTCGACGTCTTTTTCGTGATCTCCGGGTTCCTGATCACCGGGCTGCTGGTGCGCGAGTACGAGCGGAACGGTCGAATTTCGCTGCGCAACTTCTTCGCCCGCCGGGCCCGGCGCATCATCCCGCCGGCGGCGCTGGTGATCGTCGTGTCGATCGTCGCCGCCGCATTCTTGATGCCGTTGCTGAAGGTGTTCAAGCAGGCCATCGACCTGCTGGCCGCGGCCGCGCAGTTGTCGAACTGGCATTTCATCGAGCAGAACGCCGACTATCTGGCGGGGGCCATCGACGGCAGTCTGGCCACCCATTTCTGGTCCCTCGCCATCGAGGCCCAGTTGTACTTCGTGTGGCCGTTTCTGGTGATCGCGGCGGCTGCGCTGACGATGCGCACGCCGCTGGGCCGGGTGTTGTCGGTCCGATGGTCGGTCGGGTTGGCGGTGCTGATCGTCAGCGTCGTCTCGCTGGTCCTCGCCATCCTCATCACCGCAACCGACCCGGCGACGGCGTACATGGCCACCTACACGCGGGCGTGGCAGTTCGGTGTCGGCGGCCTGGTGGCGATCGCGCTACCGCCGCTTGCTCGCTTCGGCGGGCACCGTGTCGGTGCCCCGATGGCCTTCGCGGTCGGCTGGGCAGGTCTGGTCGCCGTACTGGTCGCGGGCTTTGTGATCAACGCGCAGACGCCATACCCCGGCACGGCGGCGCTGCTGCCGACCTTCGGCGCGGCATTCGTGATCGCGTCGGGCTGCATGGTGGGCACGCGATCGGTGTTCGTCGGTCATCTGCTGGCGACGCCACCGCTGAAGTTCCTCGGCCGGGTGTCTTATGCCTGGTACCTGTGGCACTGGCCGGCGATCGTGCTGTACGAGTCGGTCGCGGGTGCGTCGAGTTGGCCGGCGCTGCTGCTCGTCGCGGCCGGCTCGCTGGTGCTGGCGACGTTGTCCACCCTGTTGTTCGAGGAGCCGCTGCTCCGTAATCGCGAGTTGAAGCGCAATGCGTCTGCGTCGATTTCACTGGGCCTGACCGGGGTCGTGGTGGCCCTGGCGGTGACGATGACCGCCGGCGTCGTCACCGTGCAGCTCGCGAGTCGGGACACCGTCGCCAATGCGGCGCTGACGTACCAGTCGGTCTTCGGTGCCGAGGCAGGCGAACCGAGCGGCCCGGTCACGCCCAATCCCTTCCAGGCGTTCGACGACCGGCCGGAGCCGTTTGAGTGTCTGATCCCGGTCGGCGACGTGGAAGCGCGCGCCGACTGCGTCTTCGGTCCGCCCGACGGCATCCCGGTGGTGCTGTTCGGCGACAGCCACGCCGACCAGTGGGCAGACGTCATCCGCACGATCGGCGCCGATCACGGGTGGCGAGTCCATCAGTTCACGAAGGCGGCTTGTCCGGCGCAGCACCTACGGCCGCAGCGGGGGATCTTCGAGCCCTACGTCAAAGCGGACTGCCAGGAGTGGCGCGAAGCCACGTTGCGGCGTATCGCCGAGGTGGGTCCGCGGATCATCTTAGTGTCGTCACTGTCGACTTATGTGCCGTCGCGGGAAGCCTCGCGGGCCGCGTGGGATCACTCGCTCACCCAGCTGCGGAACACCGGCGCGAACCTGGTGTACATCGCCGACACCCCGTACCCGGGCTTCCAGGTCGCCGACTGCATCTCCGGGTCGATGGACGACTGGACGCAGTGCCGATTCAACTTCGACGACTATCCCCGCGTCGAGCCCATCATCGACGCCGACTCGCGTGACGCCTATCGGGACATCACCACGGTGAACGTCAACGACCTGCTGTGCTCAGGCAACTCCTGCGCCGCCGCGCACAACAAGATCCTCTTCTACCGCGACGACTCGCATCTGACCGCCACCGCCGCGCGGGTCCTAGAGCCAGCGGTCCGCAAGCAACTCGACCAACAGCGTTTCGACTACAACGGTCGATCTGCTGGTTGAGCCGGCCCCGGGCGACCCCCCGCTGGTTGAGCCGGCCCCGAGCCGCTAGGCGAGGAGCCGAGTCGAAGCCACCAGGCGACTACCACCCCGCACCACTCAACCCCTACTCTTCCCACCTTCGCCGTTCGCGCGTGCGGATACACGCGACACCAGCAAGAACAATCCCGACAATGCAAAGGATGTCGGACTCAGTAAAACCGCGCTCAAGCGTGAACGAGATCAGGACGTGCCCCTCGATCGGACCGTTCCAGAAGAACCACGCACCGGACAGAGCCGCGAGTACCGCAGCTACCGGGTAGCTCGGGCGCGCCAGGCTCCAGGCGCCGGTGACGAACAGGAGATTCAAGATCACCAGCGCGTGGAAGACTGCTGGCGCGACGGGCTCTGGAGGCATCCGACCAGTATCCGGGTCAGCGCGACCAAGTTCGAGCCGCAAGTAGCCGCGATTCGCGCCGCAATGCGGTGGCAACTGCCTGAGGCCGTCAGCTGCTGATCCACTTCGACAGCCCATCTCGGAATGCCTGTGTACTTGTCGGCGATGAATTGATTCTCCAGTCTCGTTCTTTGTCGGTCTGAAACCACATAAAGCCGGTTACGTCCGGATTGCCCATGACGACGTCGAAGAATTCAGATATCCATCGCGCCTTCTGTCCTGGGTCTGCGCCACCAGCACACCCAACCTCCGTGAGGACGATCGGCAGCGTGGCGCTGAGCCGCCGCAGGGCGGCGACGCTCGCCGAGAACAGCTTCTCCGGGGACTGCCATTGGTGCCCGGGGGTGTCACCCCAGTTGTATCCGTCGAGCCCGAGATGGTCGACGAACCGATCACCGGGGTAACAGTCGGCGAAGTCCCGGGAACCTTCGGTGAGCACATTCGGCGCCCAGACGAACTCGACGTTGGGCGCCTGGGCGCTGACGATCCGGTGCATCCGCACCCACGCCGCGCGGTACTCCGCCGCGGTGTTCCCGTACAGCCCGACAGACCACGGATACCAGGTCCCGTTCATTTCCTGAGCGAATCTCAGCAGGACAGCGTGCCCCCATGAATCCAGTTCCGCAGCCCACCGCTGTAGGTCAGAGTCATGCTGACCAGCGACGATGCTGCTCAGCGAAAACTCCGGCTGGTACCGCCCGACGCGAGGGTTCCACGGTTCAAGCGAGAGGACGGGAGTCGCCCCCAGCTGACGAATCGTGTCGAGGTGAACTTGCGGGGGCGAATCTCGGGTCGACGCGTACAAATGCAGGAGATCCGGCTC
This sequence comes from Gordonia sp. ALPHA1B1, assembly GCF_005502615.1. NCBI lineage: Bacteria > Bacillati > Actinomycetota > Actinomycetes > Mycobacteriales > Gordoniaceae > Gordonia > Gordonia sp. ALPHA1B1. The sequence continues at coordinate 108,863 of NZ_SCOC01000014.1, forward strand.
GGCACCGGCAAGGGCTGCGAAACGGTCAAGTGTTACTCGTGACTGTGAGGCCGGCGCAGACAGAAAAGCGCCCCAGGCACGGGCGGGCAACGAGAAAGTCGTTGCAGGGAAATTCGCTGCACACGAGGGGAGTAGTGCGCCTGCCGCAGCGAATGACGCCACAAGCATCGTTCGGCGCGTGATGGTGGCCCCTCGTTGCGCCGAGGCTGCTTCACCGTCCATGCCCTTCATTATCGTTCGCCTTCGCGGCGGGCAGTAGCGCGGGTTCTATGCCCGCCAGTGCTTAGGGGCGGGGTGGAGATAAAGAAAACGACTTGAAACTAGTAGGTGAACTCGGCATATCTTCGTACCGCTTGCTCTATGCGGAACACAAAAAATATGTCTAATCGTCAGTACTCGCCAGAGGGACGTAAGCGCGCTTCACGGGACATCTAGAGCGGCTGGAAGCTGACTTCGGAATCGTTAAAAGGGCCTAGTGTGGCATCAATCACATGCGGCATTGATCTCTGATGGCTCCGTGAAAGACGAAGGTGGAGCGTGGTTCTGCGGCTTCGACCGATCACACAAAGAACCCAGTCCTGCGGAACCACGCCCGCCGGCACGCTGGTTTGCATATCGGCCAGATCCGAGATGCAAAATTGCGACACGAACTGTCACCTGACCGGACTACACGTGATCTCCGAGTTGTGACCGTGACCGTCCTGAAATAGTCTCACCCACAGTCGTGAAGCGAATCGCGGCTCCGACGTCGTAGACGTTCTGGTGGTTGGGCGTAGGGGCCGATCGCCGCCTTCGAGTTCATCGTGTTGGGAGGTTGGCAGTGGCCCATGGCTCGGCCTTCGGTTCGTTGGGGCGCGCGGAGCGCACGCCCTTTCGTTTGCGGCTGGCGAGTAGAGCGAGAGATCGCTCGCGATCCTGGGTTCACGGCTATGTGACCAGGCTCGCGTGGACCGATGCCATCGTCGTGATTGCCGCGGTCAGCCTCGCTCAATTGGTGCGATTTGGTGCTGAGAGTGCGCTGGCGCCCAACGGCGCGGCGCAGGTACCCGCGGTCGTAGTCTCGATCGGTTTGGCGTTCTGCTGGATTCTTACGCTACGTGCGTTCCAGACGCTCGACCGACGAATCGTTGGTTCCGGATCGCAGGAGTACAGCCGGGTCGTCACCGCATGCTTGGCGGTGTTCGGAGTCTTGGCCATGATCGACCTCTTGTTCCGCCTGAACATCGCCAGGGGATTCGTCGCGATCGCCCTTCCGGTAGGGACTGCCGCACTGCTCTTGTCGCGTTGGCTCTGGCGGCAGTGGCTCGGGCATCAGCGGCTCCACTACCGGAATGTCGAGCGCGTGCTGGTTGTGGGAAGTGAGACCTCCGCGGTGCCGATGATGCAACGCCTGTTGCGTCAGCCGAGTCTCGGCTTCCAGGTGGTCGGTGTTTGCCTCCCGACCCGGCTCGCCCAACGGCAGTCTGTGTCCGTCGATGACATCGGTATCCCGGTTTATGGCTCCTTCGATGATGTCTGCGAAGGGGTAGTGGACTCCGGTGCAACCACAGTGGCCGTGACCTCGGCCGAGGCTCTCGGGCACGAAGCCATGCAGGCCCTGAGCTGGGACCTCGAGGGTCTCGACGTCGAGATGATGGTCTCGCCCGGCGTCACCGACGTCGCGGGGCCGCGCGTCATGGTTCGTCCTGTGGCCGGCCTACCGCTGTTGCACATCGATAAACCGCGATACGAGGGCGCGAACAGATTCCGTAAGGCGCTGGTGGACAGGATCGGGGCTGCAACGATCCTCACACTGCTATCACCGTTGCTGGTCGCGCTGGCGATTGCGATTCGACTTGATTCTCAGGGTCCGATTTTCTATCGGGCAACCCGTGTCGGACTCAACAACGCCCACTTCTCAATGTGGAAGTTCCGGTCTATGGTGCAGGACGCTGACGCGTTGAAGGACAACCTCCGCGGTCTCAATGAAGGTGCAGGAGTGCTCTTCAAGATGAGGGACGACCCTCGAGTGACCCGCGTAGGAGCCTTTATCCGTCGGTACAGCCTCGACGAGTTGCCACAGCTCTTCAATGTGCTGGCAGGGACGATGAGTCTGGTCGGCCCACGCCCTCCGCTGCCGGACGAAGTTGAGCGCTACGACGGCCGGGTCGCGCGTCGGATGCTCGTTAAGCCTGGTATGACCGGCCTGTGGCAAGTTTCGGGCCGCTCCGACTTGTCCTGGGAAGAGTCGGTCCGTTTGGACCTGTCGTATGTCGAGAACTGGTCGATCATGCAGGACGCATCAATTATGTGGCGAACGATAAAGGCAGTAATCGCGAAAGACGGGGCGTACTAATGCGGATGGTAGTTCTTGGTCTTGGCTATTTGGGTGCGACGCACGCGGCCTGCATGGCGGAACTTGGCCACGAGGTCCTCGGAATCGAGATTGTGCCCGAGAAACGGAAGCAGCTAGCAGCAGGCGAGGTGCCGTTCTACGAGCCAAACTTACCGCAACTGTTGAAGCGGCATATCGACTCTGGAAAACTCACAGTTTCTGGATCTTACGCAGAGGCCGCGGATTTCGCCGACGTATTCTTCGTCGCGGTAGGCACCCCGCAGAAAAAGGGCGAGTACAGCGCAGATCTGCGTTACGTCGACGCTGCGATCGAAGAGATAGTTCCACTCCTTACGCGGAATAGCCTTATACTTGGCAAGTCGACCGTGCCGGTGGGGACTGCGCAGAGGCTTGCAGAGCTCGCTGACGAGCTTGCTAAGGACGTCGAAGTCGAGATCGCTTGGAACCCCGAGTTCCTACGCGAGGGCTTCGCGGTAGAAGACACTCTTCACCCTGACCGTGTGGTCGTAGGTACGTTCCCCGGTGGACGCGCGGAAGAAGTGTGCCGCGAGGTCTACAAAACCGTCATTTGCGACGGAACACCTTTCATCGTCACTGATCCGCCAACAGCAGAGCTGGTGAAGACCTCTGCGAACGCGTTTCTAGCGACCAAAATCTCATTCATAAATGCGATAGCCGAAGTATGTGATGCTGCGGGTGCTGACGTGACCGCAATAGCGGACGCGATCGGCTACGATGCGCGAATCGGAAGACGATTCCTAAATGCGGGGCTTGGGTTTGGCGGTGGATGCCTACCGAAAGATATCCGAGCTTTCATGGCTCGTGCGGGCGAGTTGGGCGCCGCAGAGGCGCTAAGCTTCTTGCGTGAAGTCGACAACGTAAATATGCGACGCCGTACGCGTATGGTGGAATTAGCGCGCGAGGTATGTGGTGGAGCACTGTTGGGGAAAAGAATTGCGATCCTGGGCGCCGCATTCAAACCGGAATCGGACGACGTACGGGATTCGCCAGCACTAAACGTCGCTGGACAGATTCAGTTACAGGGCGCGTCGGTCACAGTGTACGACCCGAAAGCCATGGACAACTCAAGAAAGCTATTTCCGACTCTCGACTACGGGACATCGTCGCAGGAAGCATGCGACGGGGCTGATGCGGTCCTGGTCCTTACTGAATGGGATGAATTTGTACAGCTTGACCCTTTGCAGCTCAGGAAGGTCGTACGCGAGCGCAATGTGATCGATGGGCGTATGTGCTTGGACGGTGACGCCTGGGCCCAAGCTGGATGGACCTATCGAATTTAACAAATCGGCGGTAGCACCCTTCCAACCTCACCGAGAGACTTAAGGCGAGAAACCATGAAGAAAGCACTCATCACCGGTATTACCGGCCAAGACGGGTCATACTTGGCCGAGTTGCTCTTGGCGAAAGGGTACGAAGTACACGGTCTGATTCGTCGGTCTTCCACGTTCAACACGTCCAGAATCGACCATCTATATGTGGACCCTCACGAACCTGCAGCGAGACTATTTCTCCACTACGGTGATTTGAGCGATGGCGCCCGACTCGTCACGCTAGTCTCTTCCATTAACCCGGATGAAGTGTACAACCTGGCCGCCCAGTCCCATGTGAGGGTGAGCTTCGACGAGCCTGAGCATACCGCTGATACGACGGGGGTGGGGTCTATCAGACTGCTTGAGGCAGTGCGGCTCGCCGGAATAAGTTGCCGATTCTATCAAGCCTCCAGCTCAGAAATGTTTGGCGCATCCCCCCCGCCCCAAGACGAAGATACAGAGTTCTATCCGCGATCGCCGTACGGTGCGGCTAAAGTCTACTCGTATTGGATCACCCGCAACTATCGCGAAGCTTACGGCATGTACGCGGTGAACGGAATCCTCTTCAACCATGAATCGCCACGTCGTGGTGAAACATTTGTGACACGGAAGATCACACGCGCAGCTGCACGAATTAAAGCAGGGGTCGAACAGTATATCTACATGGGAAACCTCGACGCTGTACGGGACTGGGGATATGCGCCTGAGTACGTAGAAGGTATGTGGCGGATGCTACAAGCAGACGAGCCGACGGACTACGTCCTCGCCACAGGGCAAGCCACTACCGTTCGTGAGTTTCTCGTGACTGCTTTCGACCATGCGGGTCTCGACTGGCAGGAGCACGTCAAGTTCGATGACCGCTACCTGAGGCCAACCGAGGTGGATGCACTAATCGGAGACGCAACCAAGGCAGAGCGTGTTCTCGGATGGCGCCCGTCAGTTCGGTCAGCTGAGCTCGCCAGAATAATGGTAGACGCCGACATTTCTGCTCTGGAATGTGCAGGGAAGCCATGGATCGACCAGCCCACAGTCGAATCTTGGAGTTGATATGAACTCTCGGCACGAACAACTGAGCGCCGCCGTCCCCATCGACAGGTCAGCTCCGACATACGTCGCTGGGCACCGGGGCCTAGTTGGGTCCGCCCTATGGCGACATTTCGAACGCGAGGGATTTACGGACCTGGTAGGACGATCCAGTTCGGAACTCGACCTCACCAACCGGACAGCTGTGTTCGAGTTCTTCGATCAAGTCAAGCCTTCAACGGTGATCCTTGCAGCCGCAAAGGTCGGCGGGATTCTTGCTAACAGTACATACCCCGTTGACTTTCTTTCCCAGAATCTGCAGATACAGACTAACGTGCTCGATGCAGCCGTTTCATACCGAGTTCCGCGCCTGCTCTTTCTAGGCTCATCTTGCATCTATCCCAAGTTCGCAGCGCAGCCGATTACAGAGGACTCGCTGCTTACGGGTCCGCTAGAACCAACAAACGATGCTTACGCAATCGCAAAGATAGCTGGAATCATGAACGTACAAGCTGTGAGAAGGCAGTATGGATTATCTTGGATATCGGCGATGCCTACCAACCTCTATGGCCCGGGCGACAACTTCTCCGCAACTGGGTCACACGTTCTGCCGGCACTAATCCGCCGATACAGCGAGGCGAAGCAGATTGGTGCACCGTACGTAACGAATTGGGGAACCGGAAAGCCTCGCCGCGAGTTCTTGCACGTGGACGATATGGCTTCTGCATGCCTACACCTTCTCGATCATTTCGACGGGCCGGTGCAGGTTAACGTCGGTACCGGTATGGACTGCACACTTAATGACTTAGCACAAATGGTCGCCGCGTCTGTTGGATACTCGGGCGAGACCAAGTGGGATACCCAGAAGCCAGACGGGACGCCTCGCAAAGTGCTTGATGTCTCAACATTGAATGCTGCAGGATGGACACCATCTATTTCGCTACAAGAAGGAATTTTGCGAACCGTCGACTGGTACCGATCGAATTATGCCAGTTTGCGGATTTAACTTGCGAGAGCCTTGTGGCGGTGCGCTACCGGACGAAAGCGCCCAAGCACTACGCACCAGATCGCGCGAGAGACTGAAGTGACGATGTCATCTGCACCGGGGGTGACAGTGCAGGGCAAGGACGGTACCGCGCGGTCGCTCAACCGGGTAGTCGGCGCCGTTCTGACACAAGGAGTCGCAAGCGGAACAAGCTTCGGATTCGTTATTGTGTCAGCTCATTCGTTAAGCCCCAGTGAAATGGGCTACCTTCTTCTCGCGTTCAGCACAGTAGTCTTCTTGACGGGACTTAATCAGGCATACAATGTCGAGCCTGAACTAGTGTCTCACGCACACAGCGACAATTTGGCGTCGCCAGGACTGCGGGTGCGCGCGGTTCGTCGCACAGTACTTTCGACAGGGGCAGTCTCAGCTGTCGCAGTGAGCACGATATGGCTTCTTGCGGATCGAACCATAGCCACCACTGTGACCGCCACCGCTGTGCTACTTCCGCTGTGGGCGCTACTTGACGCCAACCGCGCAGTTCGGCAAGCGGCGGGTCAAGTCACACGGGCGCTGCTGACAGACTGTGTACTTCTACTTGCGACAATTTGTGGCGGGTACTACCTAGTGGGGCCAGGTGATCCATCGGCGACAGTCGCTCTATCGGTGCTAGCTGGAGCAGCAACACTCGCGTGTGCCACGCTACTCTGGCCGGCCCGGACCCGAACTCAGACGTTCAAACCGTTCTTGCTGACGATACCAAGATCTCAGCGACTGCACTTGACGGCAGAATATCTCAGTATGCAGGGTGCTAACCAGGCCGTGCTGTACTCGACTACGTTCTACCTGCCCCTCGCTACCGTTGCGGGCTTCAGGAGCGTACAAGCCCTGTTCGGGCCTTTGAATATATTCTTCACAAGCATCCGGATCGCAGCCACACCTATATTCGCGCGGCATCTATCACCGACCGAGGCCGATGAGAGGAATTCATCTACGTTCTTAAAGGCGGGAGCAGTAGTGATTTTGGCTGTTTCTATCTTGGGAGTAATCGTCGCGGTAGCTGCAGGCCACTTGCTGGGTAGCTACGCGCTCGGGCAAACATGGGCGACCGCTGAATTCTTTCTGTACGCGGTTGGTGCCCAGTATTTAGCACTAGGCGCAGTTAACGGTTGCTTAGTCTATCTACGTGCAACGAAGAGCACCGCGTACAGCATGAGGGCTCGAGTTGTCCAATCGATGTTGGTGATCGCAGCAGGTGCCGCGGCATGGATCTGGGAGTCTGAGAGCTTGCTGGCTTGGGGCATTCCCGCGGCTACAGCAGGATCGCTGGTTGCTTGGGTAGGGTACGTAGTCGCGGCGAATCGCAAGCGAACAAGGGAGCGATGATGAAGATGATTGTGCATATCGTGCCGCTTATCGGAGAAAAATCTGAGTACGGAGGGCCTGCACGAGGGACTCTGAAGCAGGCCGCAGCGCAACGGGAACGCGGTGAACAGGTCAGGGTACTCTCCCTTACGAACGCGGTTGAGGGATCGTCTGGACAGTCACGCTGGAATAACGAGTACACGCAATTGTATCCGAGTAGAAGAGTACCGTTCATACCCGGCTTCGCAGGACTAATTGCTTTCTCACCTTTTCGATGGATATGGAACAATCGCGCACATATTGGCATTGTTCACCTGCACTGTGGACGTGAAGTTTGGCCGCTGATGGCAGCACTCGTACTCCGGTTCCTGGGTATCGACTACATATTTCAGACCCACGGTATGTTGAGTCCACGAAACTCGCTAGCTACCCGAGTCTATGACCAGATGTTGACGAGATGGTCTGTAGGGGGCGCGTCCGCAGTCCTCTTTCTGACGAACTACGAGCACGCCGAACTGTCTAGCTGGAGTTGGATGCCACCTCTCAAGCAAGTTGTAAACGGGGTGGACGAAATCGCGAGTTCAGGACCACCGTCGATCGACACACCCCGGATGAAAGTTATCACGACTTGTCGGCTACATCCGCGAAAGCGGGTCGAGAGCCTCATTGAGGCAATCCTGAGAGTTCAGAAAGACGGTGTGGATGCGGAACTGACGATTTTCGGTCCGGATGAGGGTTCGTTGACGAGGTGTCGTGAATTGATCGCCGAAGCGCCGGCGCTCGTCCGGTACGGCGGTGCACTTGAGTATGGCCAGGTGACACGGGAGCTAACTAGACACAACGTCTATGTTTTACCCTCTGTGAATGAGCCATTTCCGAATAGCCTCCTAGAGGGGCTAGCCGCGGGCCTGATCTGTATAACTACGAACAGTTGCGGCCTGGCACCATATATATCAGAGGCGCGCGCGGGAATAGTTTGCGAACCTGGTGCTGATTCTATCGCTACAGCACTGATTAGCGTGTCCGAGCTTTCAGCGATCGAGCGCAGGAGAATGTCGATGAGAGCAATTGAGCTTTGTAAGAACAAGTTTTCCATGCCGGCAATTGTTGATACTCTTGATTGCGTGTACCAAGAGGTCGCTAGTAAAGGGGCGTTGCGTTGAGGAAATTTGTTGTTACAGGCGCTGCTGGTTTTGTAGGCGCCCGCATATGCCAGAAGCTACTGCAATCCGGACACAAAGTAACTGGGTTTGATGCGTTAAATAGCTACTACGACCCTGCCATCAAGCGGCGGCGGATCTCTCAACTATGTACCTACGACGCATTTGCTTTCAGCAGTGTGGATATACGGTCCGAGGAGTTTCTTAGTTCTCTCGAACCTGAGACGACGATCTACCATCAGGCGGGTCAACCTGGGGTCCGTAGTTCATGGTCATCCGGTTTCGAGGACTACGTCGCGAACAATATCATCGGTACGCAGATGCTACTTGAGCGACTGCGCGGCCTCGCGGGCGTAAAGCTTGTTTACGCCTCAAGCTCGAGTGTGTACGGAAACCAGGCGCATTTTCCCTGCGATGAAACGGCTGTGCCTCACCCGTACTCGCCGTACGGCGTAACGAAACTTGGCGCCGAACATTTAGTGTCCTTGTATGCCGAAAACTTCGGTGTGGACACTGTTTCGTTGCGCTACTTTACAGTTTACGGTCCCGGTCAGCGCCCAGATATGGCATTCACGCGCTTTATCAATGCGATCCTGAGTGGTGGTTCGATCGAGATCTACGGCGACGGCGAGCAGCGGCGTGACTTTACCTATGTCGACGACATAGTTGAGGCCAACTTGGCTGCGGCCGAGCGAGATACCGAGCCCGGAGTCATTTACAATGTCTGCGGTGGATCAATTGTGTCGGTGAACGAAACCGTCGAACTGCTAGCCGCAATTTCTGGTAAACCGGTAAATATCAAACATATCGGAACCTCGTTTGGAGACGTACGCGAAACTGGCGGTGATAACACCAGGATCAGAAGTGATCTGAGTTGGTCGCCTTCTGTCAGAATCGCGGATGGCTTGAGAATGCAGTACGAGCGTCAGGTTGAGGACTTTAGGGCGTTCAATGGCGGGTAGCCGACGACCTGATCCTTTTCCGGTCTTCAGTCCTGTCGATAAGCTTCCGTCCGTTTGGTCGCGCGACAGCTATCTGATTCTGGCCTGCGCAGCGTCCCTTGCGGTTGTGGTGCCCGGCATCATTCGCGTTCAACACCATATGCGCACTGTCCAGTTTCTCGTAGTCGTCGTGGTGGTCGTGCTAGCGATCGTAACGGTCGCGATTGGCATTAGGTTTCCAGCCGTGACACGCGAATCGGTGTACGCATCCGTCTTCTTTATTCTCCTGATATTTGGTCTCCGTGTAGCATTTGATCTCAGTTCTTCAGATGTGTATTGGGTCAATATCAATGTGACCGACGCATACTTCACCGCTCTGGCGGCAGTTTGGGCCATGGCTGCCTCCTACGTAGCGGTGTACGTGACTCTTCGGCTCCGATGGGGAAGCTTTGAAACGGGCAGTATCATTGGTCCGACTCGCGAAGAGGCTCGGTACTTCAGAGTAGCGAGCTATGTTCTTGGTGCCGTTGGTTGGCTCGCTTTGGTCGTTACTGTACTGCTTGCAGGCGGTCTTGGTTCCTTCATCCATTCTCGCGAGTCTTTCACAGGTGTCGTGAATGTTCCAGCAGTTCAATATGCAATGATGTTCGGAATCTGCGGATCTCTACTTCGGGTCTACTTAGCCTATACGCAGAAAAGCATCATTCGTTCTAGGGATCTGTGGATTGGCATAGGAATCGCAGCGCCGATTCTCTTAGTTACCCTGGCACAGGGTTCGCGCAGGTATGCGCTCGCGGCGCTGGTAGCGGGAATTGTCGGGTATTTCCTTGTACGCGGCAAGACCGTTCCGGTCATGCGCACTCTGTTGGGTGTTCTCGTGATCGTGCTTTTTGTGCTAATGCCGCTTGAGTCTGTCCGCTCTGGCGGCGACGATCGCGGTGAGTCATTCGGTGCAGCGGTCTCCCGATATGTGACTGACCCCAGCGGGGCGGTGCAGGGATTTTTCGCGAGTCAGTCAACGTCCATGTTGAGTGCTTCAGCAATGGGGCTTGGTGACTACGATACGATGGCTGGTGGTCTGGGATGGGGACGGTACACCGCTGCGGAAACAGTACTTCAGCCTATTCCGCAGCAAGTATGGCATTCGAAGCCAGAGTCCCTCAGGAATGAGTTGATAGATTACCGGTACGGGCGCGGCGATTCAGGCTGCAGCTCTCTGTGTCCGACTTTTGGTCCTGCGAATACCTTCTTGGCTGACTTCGGACTACCGGGCGTCATCTTGGCGGGTGGAGCGTTGGGTCTGTTCGGTGCGGTGTGGTTGCGCCTGTGCGCGCGCCTTGGATTCAGCGGAGCGGCCGCATATGCGGGGTCATTCTGGGGTTTCGTGTACATGTGGTGGAGTTCGTTGTCCGCTCTAACCCTTATTGTTTTGCTTATTGGCGTTCCGCCACTGGTGATTAAGGCAGCGATTGAGTTACGCCGCGGTAGTCATGGCAGCAATCGAATTCGTGAGCGCATTAGCCTGATGGAGTACCCCAAACATGTCTGAATCAACTGCCCGCGTAGTCGTAGTCGGTATCAATTTTTGGCCTGAGAAGACAGGAATTGCTCCTTACACCACCGCCATGGCTCGATACCTGGCGCGGTATTATTCGGTGCGCGTCCTGACGACGTTCCCTCACTATCCGCAGTGGAAGGTGGACAGAAAGGTGTCCTTGGCTGCGGACAATGAGCATCCGTACGTTAAGCGAACATCGGTGTATGTACCGAGGTCTCCCAAGCCACTATTGCGTGTTCTGTTCGAAGCATCGTTCGGCCTGAAAGCCTTGTTGTCGCTAAGCGTGTTGAGGAGTTCTTCGGTTATTGTGCTCGTTACGCCGGCGCTTATCTCTTCTGTTCTAGTTGCGTTCGTAACCAGGTTGGTCGGCGGGCGATCGATCCGCATCGTTGTGGTTGGTCAAGACTTATACTCGGCCGGCAGTGAAGAGTCCGGTTTGCCGAGACCGGTTGCGTCAGTCTTCCGCCTTCTCGAATCTTACCTGTTCAAGATCAGTGATCGTGTCATACTTATTCATGACAACCTTCGACGGTACGCTGTTAATCGTCTGGGGACGGATGAAGCGCGAATCAGTGTCATTGCGAATTGGACACACCTCAGCGAACAGTCCGACAAATTGAGCGTGTGCCCCGGTGTCTCGGAGGTTTCTAGTAGGGCCGGTTGTGATGTCGTCGTATTGCATGCCGGAAATATGGGCAGAAAGCAAGGGCTGGGCAACGTTATCGAGGCTGCCCGATTGTGCGAGAAGGCGAAGAATGGGGTTCATTTCATCTTGATGGGCGACGGGGGCGAGAGGTCGAGCCTTGTTGCACGGTCAAGAGGTCTCAGAAATATTCACTTCGTAGACGCCGCGAACCACGACGAATTTCTGCCAACGTTGCGGTCTGCTGATTTGTTGTTGCTAAATGAAGAGCCTGGACTAGTGGAGATGGCCGTTCCTAGCAAATTGACTAGCTATTTTCGTGCTGGTGTCGCGGTTATCGGCGCGACCGATTCGCGAAGCGGGGCGTCTGCTGAACTGCGTAAGTCTGGTGGAGGGGTCGTGGTTCGACCCGGAGACCCCGAAGCGTTGGTTGATTCGATCTTGGACATCATGTCCCGGCCGTCAGATCGTACCCGAATGGGTGCTGCAGGTGCCCAGTATGCTGAGCAGTCGCTGAAGGAGGTGACAGCCCTGGAGCAGTATCGAGAAGTCATCGATGGTCTGATCTAGTTAATGTAATTGCGGTCGTTGACCCTCACGATGGTGCCTGCGGCAACGTCTTTTGTCACGATATTGCCGCAACCAATTACAGCTCGGTCGCCGATGCTCAGACCTCGGAGAACCGTTGCACGCGCAGCGATCCAAACTTCGTCCCCGATTGTGATTGCGCCGTTGTCGTACTCGAATGTCGGTGATCTATGGTCGTGGCTGCCTGTGCAGATTAGTGCCTCTTGCGAGAGGCAAGTATTACTGCCAATTGTAATCTGCTCCAGGTTCAGTAGCCAGACCCCCTCACCTAGCCAGCAGTGGTCCCCGATCTCGAGCTTCCATGGCCAGTGGACTCGAACGCGCTGCCTGATTACGGCTCCGCGACCAACCCTTGCACCGAAGGTTCGGAGGATGGCGACGCGTGCGGCGTTCGGGCACCACCAACTTTGGAATATTGCGTAACTTACGGCGAGCCAGGCGGCCTGCAATGCCTTGTTTCGGCCTTTGTCATAGCCTAGACCAGTGAAGCCTGCGAGGTTTTGCTGTCTAAGATTTGTCACTTTGCTAGTGTACCGAGACGCGTTGCGGCTGCCGTGTGTGGGCTTACAAGGTCGACGACGTGTGTCCTTCGATTTCTCCTACTGTCGCGCGTAGGCCGTTCAGAACCTATGCTAGGAGGCAGGTGTGAAAAGGATTTTGCCCCGGTGGGATGACGCCGCCCGGGGCATCGCCCGAATTGCGTTAGTGCTGCGATCTGGAAGCTTCTAGAGAGAGAATGGCTTGGTGGTAGCGATGAATCGAGACTACGACGTTACAAACGAGCGGCGAACGGTTGCGCGACAGGGGCGCAGTCGGCTCTCGGACCCGTTCCTTGTTCTAATGGTGGCTTTGATCGGTGCTGTTATTGCAGTGAGTTATGTGCTAACTCAGCATCCTGTGTACCAAGCGACGGCCAGCCTGTATGTAACGTCGGGTCCGGAAAGCGCGTCACAAAATGCCTATCAAGGATCACTTGCGTCACAGCAGCGGGTTTCGTCGTACGTAAAGCTGGTTGAGTCAGACGCTGTAGTGAGCAGGGCTATCGCGGATGGTGGGATCGAGCTGGGTGTGTCTGAAGCGAAGCAGTCCTTGTCTGCTTCTGCTTCTCGGGACACTGTGCTGTTGACAATCTTCGCCGATACGAAAGAGCCCGCCACGTCGATCGCGCTCGCTAATGCGGCTGCAGATTCGTTGACTGCGTATGTCAGCGTTCTGGAAACGCCCAGCGGCGGCGGGGCGCCGCTTGCTAAGGCCACGGTAGTTACGCCTGCGACTGACGCAAGTAGGATCTCACCCCGAATTTTGTGGTCGGTGGGCGCCGGTTTCGCTCTCGGGTTGCTAGCTGGTCTCGCGGGTGTAGTACTAAGGCGTCGATACGACAATAAGGTTAGAAGCAAGGCGGACTTGGAGCGACTGTCTGAGTCTGTTCCGGTATTGGCGACTGTGCCGCGAGACACAGCCCTAAAAGGCCGGCCTCTCGCGGGGTTTGGCGCTGGTGCGGGTGCGCCCGCTGAGGCATTTAGATTCTTGCGAACCAATTTGGCCTATTGTCGGGTCGATACGCCTCTTAAGCGGATTCTCGTAACGAGCGCGAACGAGAGCGAGGGTAAGACTACAACGGCTATAAATTTGGCTGGTTCGTTGGCAGAAGCCGGCAATCGGGTACTGCTAATAGACGCCGACCTGAGACGTCCAAGTCTGGCCAGTCGATTTGGACTCTCAGAAGCAATCGGGCTCACTAGTGCGCTGAGTGACAAAAACACTGATCCGATGGAGTTCTTGCAACCGGTTAGTGGGTCCGATCTGGTTGTAATGACGAGCGGGCCGATGCCACCGAACCCCTCGGAGCTTCTAGCGTCCGATAGGGCAAAGCACGTAATGGGCCTTCTGGCTGACAGTTTCGACTACGTCATCGTAGATTCCCCTCCCGTCTTGCCGGTGACGGATGCAATGGTGGCTGGGCAGTGGATAGACGGGGTTCTCTTCGTCGTGTGCGCGAATGCCACAAAGGTGCCGACGGTTGTCGCCGGCGTTGACCGTCTGGCGCTGGCTCAGGTGAACGTCGTGGGATTTGTCCTCAACCAGGATGTAGCTAGCGTCTCGGAGTACGGATACGGGTACGGGTACGGCCCCGTCTCTGACTCTGGGTTTTATGAGTCAGGGGCCTTAACCGTCCAACGCACAGAGCGTTGAATGCCTACTAGTTTCACTTACATTGTTACGAGCGGCTGGATCACGCCTGCAAGCACAGGATCTGCTCTGTGAATCGCGTGGCCTTTCGCGGTGGGTAGCGATCCCGCGCCGTGAATTAAGTCAGTGGGTCTTGCGCCAGTGCGGCAGGCACGATCGGCAAAGCAGTGTTGTGGCACCAAGCTCCGCCGGACAGGGGCAGGACGATGAGTGCGCTGGTGGCGCTCCGAACGGGTTCGTAGCACAGCTCGGGGACGTGTTCGGGTCGATCGTGACTGCGATTCAGCAGAACACGGTGCGGTCGCCACGAAACCATCGCGAACGGTGTGTGGCGATTCGTGTAATCGTTCGCCACGGGACGGAAGACCGACGGGGCTCGGCTAGACGTAGCGCCGACACTTGGGGTTATGGGCGGGGTCGATTCGAGACCCGGCGACATAGGTGACGTGCGCGAACTGACGTTGTCCGTAATGATGTGGTAGTGAACTCACGATGGATGCGGAAACGTCTTCTCTTCATCTGCGCGCCGGCGACGGCAGCTGCCCTCATCTTCGTCGGCGCTTTCATCGCGGACCGCAGCAATGCCGTGGTGGCCGCGCCGGCACCGCCAGCAGTACCCACGATCGACACCGCCCGACACAAACAGATGGCCGCCTTTGTCGGGGACTCATGGGTCGGGGGCTCCGACATGGGTGGCCGCGGACCAGAAAACTTCACTGAACTGATTGCTGATCATTTCAACTGGGACTCTCGAAACGTCGGCGTCGGTGGGACCGGGTACGTCGATGACGGCGGCAGGAATGACCGATTCGGTTCGACGACCCGACTCAGCGCCGCGGCGGGCACGTCGCCCGACATCCTGTTCATCATCAACGGTATCAATGATCTTGACGACGTAGCGCCCGATCAGATGCCCATCCGAGTTCGAGAGATCCGCACCAACTCTCTCGCCGCCTACGAGACCTTCCGAGCGCGACTCCCCCAGACGAAGATCGTGGTCATTGGCTTCGTACCACCCGGAGACTCGACAGCGCTCATCCGTGAGGTCAACGGCATTCTGGCCCAGCAGGCTCGCGTCGCCGGAGTTGACTTCATCAATCCAACCGGCGGCACTGCTCCCGAGTGGTTCTCCGGTGCGAACAAACGCTTTATTGGCGTCGACCGTTACCACCCGACAACCCCTGGGCACGTCGTGCTCGCAAACACCTTGATCCCGATTCTGGAGCAGATGCAGGCCAAGCGGTGGCCCCAGGTCTACAGCACTGGCTATTGGAGTTCCGACGAACCTCCTTCGCCTACGACAACCAATCCGTTTGTCCTCACAGCAAACTAGGAGCGCGCGAGACTGGCGAACAATCGCAGCATCTACTCGGCGAACTGCCGCGCGAGATAGTCTTGGCCCGCCTGCGAAGGGTGGGTGGCGTCGTTCCGCGTGAGGTAGTCGGAGTTGCCTACCCCCGTTGTCGCGCCGACTTTTCCCGATCCGTAGATCCAGAACAGCGGTTGGAACGCCGACGAGGAGAACGAGCCCCCCGGATGTGTGGGTGGTGACGCACTCGTAGGGCATGCCATTCAGGGTGACCTGTCTCCGACGACACAGTTTGTGCTAGACGCCCGGGCAGGCGCGGCCGCCACCACAACCCGAACGGGTCGAGCTGGTCTAGGAAGGCCACCACATTCGGGGCCGCGTCACACGGTGTGCTTTCATCAGGTCGCGGTTGCTGAGTCGGTTGGCGGGGTTGGCAACTAGCGCGGGCGGGCCGATCACGATGAAGGCACACCGGGCAAGTCGCGTCGAGCGCCGCATAAAACGCGGCCGCTGCGTTCCCGAAGTCCATGTTCGTCCAACCGCCACCGCCCTGTGCTCGAGTATTGGTGGTGTCGTCCTTGCTGGACCCGGACACAACGATCAGGTCGAGTGGCGAGTCGGAGTCCATCGCGGCGATACCAGCCAGGCGGCCTTCCCGCCGAACCGCTGCCGACCGGTTGCACCGTTGTCGACGTAAGCCGGTCCCGCCCTGACCTTGACACAGCATATCTCCACGCCCAGCATCCAGCCGACCGTGACTCTAACCCCTGCGGGACCGAGGTCGCCCCAGTCGCGCCGTCAACCCGTAATGGCACCGAAGAGCAGCGAGCCGGCGCAAGCTCTCGCCGGCCTGCCGACACGCTTCCGGGCGCAGGCTTTGGCCATAACTAGGGTTACCGGGTCCACAGGTCAGTCCCCACCGTGATGCTCGTTAGATTGCCGTTGCCGTCGTAGCCGACGTGAGCGTCACTCCGAGACGGGAATTAGTCGCGGCCGAGCCGTCGGGTTGTAGGTGTAGGTCGTCGTAACGCCGTTCTCGGTGACCGTCTGCACATTCCCGTTGTCGTAGTAGGTGATCCCGGTTGCCGGGGACACCGGGCATAACTCGCGTCGGCGACCGTATGCGATCGGAGTCGGCAGACCGACCGCGTGATCAGAGTGCTCGCGCGATGAGGTTCGCGATCGCCTTGCTCCCGAGCGGCGTCGGATGCCGGGGTTGGGTCTGGGACTGTGAGGCGTTCCCTTCGAACCAGCGTGCTGGGCCGGCGCATGCGTCGTGTCCGACGGCGGCGGAGGCAACGTCGACGAAGGTCATCGATCGGGTGACGGCGGCGGTTCGGAGGATGGCGTCGAATCGTTTGAAGAAGGACTGTAGGTACGCGGCGTCGGCGTTGCTGATGTTCGCCTGGCCGGGGCAGCCGGTTCGGCCGTAGTAGCCGCCGTGACCGACGAGAACCACGCGAGCGAGGGGTGCACGGGCGCGGATGGTGCTCAGAGTTGCGCCGATCTTCGGTGCCACAGCTGTCAGGGCCGAGGTCATCCGGTCGGCCATGACTCGATCCTGGCGACACCGGGCATCTTGGCCGAACCTGGGCGTGAAGCAGGAGGAGACGATCGACCACCAGCGGAGGTCGTTGCCGCCGATCGAGAGAGTCACCAGTCGCGTGGACCACGACAGTGCGTTGATCTGGACCGGCCGGGCACCGAACGATGTCGTCTGCTGGCGGGTCGTGACGTCTGCCGTCGTGGCGTTCACGCAGGCAACGGAGGTGAAATTCATCCGGAGCTGGGAGGCGAGGTGCGTCGGGTAGGCGTCGCGGGTACGTCCGCAGCCGTCCGGATGCTGTGCCGAGGTCAGCGTCGGCGCTGCGGCGCGTGAGTCTCCCAAGGCGACGTATGCGGGTGCCGCCGGCGCGGCGAGAACCGACGGTACCGACATGCAGCTGATCGCGATGGCGAGAACGGCGACGAGTGCGAGGCGGAATCGGGTCACGGCAGGAGTATCCCAGCCGTGTCGGTGAACGTTACGAGAGGTCTGGGCACCGTCTGACAGGCCGGTCCGATGGCGCCCTGTGGCCGACTGAGAACAGCCCGTTCAGTCGATACAGAGCTTCGAGTCGACGGGCTAGCGTCGGTGATGTCAACACGCGGTCCCCGAGACGCGAGCGGATGTGATCCGTGCAACTTTGCCACCGTGGTCGAGGGGCGTCGGTCATGATTGCGCAATGGTGGTGCGACGGGGCGAGCGCGCGCGGATCGGAGTCGTCGATGATCACCCGTCGATCGTCGCCGGGCTGCGGGCGATTCTCGGGGACCAGCCGGACCTGGAGTTCACCGCCGGCGCAGCGACAGTGTCGAAGTTGCTGACAGAGACCCGAGATCTCGACTTGGTCGTCCTCGATCTGCGGTTGGAGGACGGGAGTTCACCGCAGATCAACGTCGACTGTCTCGCTGAACTCGACATCCCGGCAGTCGCCTACACCTCCGGAGACGAACCCTATCTGGTCCGGTTGGCAGCCAGTGCGGGGGTGAAAGCGGTGTTGCGCAAGAACGTTGACGACGACGTACTTCTGGCTGCAATCCGAGCGGTGCTTTCGGGCGAGGAGACTCCGACGGTGGATTGGGCGGCTGCGATCGATGCCGATGACGACTTCGTCGACCTACCACCACAGCTGCGACGTGTCCTCGAGCTGTATGCCGCAGGCGAATCCACTGCCGGAGTTGCCAAATCCATGAACCTGTCCCCAGACACGGTCAGTGACTACGTCGGTCGGATCAGAACGAAGTACGCCGCAGTGGGGCGACCCGCGCCGACCCGGCAGCATTTGATGTTTCGAGCGATAGAGGACGGATGGCTACCGATACCGCGGCGGCTGCGACGGCGGAGATAGCGTCTGATCGCGACGTCGCACTCGACGAGTCCGCAGGTCAGCGGATTCTGCGGCAGTTCGCTGTGTTCATCGCCTGTGGCTACCTGGTGTACCTGGTGCTCACCTCCCCGGCTATCGCGGCGTCGCTGGCAGTGATGCACACGTGGTGGACGGTGCCCGCACTGGTTGTCGTGTTCGGTCCAGGGCTCGCGCTGGGGCCGCTCGCGTGGCGAGGGTCGCCTCAAGCCCTACGAGTGTGTGCAGGGTTTGCTGCCGGCGGCTATTTGGCGGCGGTGTTCACGTGGGGTTTCGGCTGGAACGGCGCGCACCTTTCCGAAACCACCGGCATATGGTTCTTCTCTTTCTGTGGATTGGCTGCGATCGCCGCCGCACTGGCCATGCGTCCGACCTACGCCTTTGTCGTGCTCGTGGTGGTGGTGATCTCGAGCGTCACGATCAACTACGTGGCCCGCGACGTCGCACGCAGCGGGCTGTTCGTTCCGGATATGGCGTGGGCATTCGCCTTCTCGCTCGTGTACTTCGCCGCAGCGGTCATGGGGATGCGTACCGCAACGGTTCTCGATGACACGCGGGCGCAGGCCTACCGAACGGCGGCGGCCGCCGCCGCGTCGCAGGCCCGCGCCAACGAGCGGCAACGGTTCAATCAACTCACCCACGACGGCGTCATGGCGACCTTGCTGGTCGCTGCTCGCCGAGGGAACTCCAAACAGTTGGCAGCTCAAGCCCAGGCCACCTTGCACGCGCTCGACAGGATCCGCGGCGACGCCGACACCGACGGCACGATGACCCCCGATGCTGTTCTGACGCATCTCAGTGAGGTGACTGCCACGGTGGACCCGACCCGACGTTTCGAGGTTCGCCGCATAATCGACAGCCCGGACGCCGGCTATCCCGCCACGGTGGTTCGTACAGTCGCGGCAGCGGCTGCGGAGGCGGTCCGCAACAGCGGCCGTCATGCTCGGGCGTCGAAGACGATTGTCTCGGTGGAGATCACGGATGACCGGCTGCACATAGAAGTAGCCGACAACGGGCATGGTTTCGAACCGTCGACGGTGCCGGCCGACCGGCTCGGAATCGCCATCAGCATCCGTGAACGGATGGCGCACATCGGTGGCTCCGCCACCATCGAGTCGGCGCCGATGCGCGGCACTCGTGTGTTCTTGGAGTGGGTGCGGTGATGGTGAGCCCGACCGGTGGGCGCGAGGACATTCGCGACCTGCTCGGAATGCGAACGCGCGGTGCATGGCTCATCATCGGCAGCTACCTCGTCGCCATGGTCATCGTGACCGTGGCCACGGTCAACAGTTACATCACTCCCTGGGTGGCGGCACTGGGATCGGTCGTATTGATAGCCGCGACGCTCGTCCTCGTCCTCGTTCCCGGCGACCCTCTCCCGTTCGGGACGACTCTGATGCTGACCGCCTCGGGGCCGGTGGCGTGTGCCCTTGTGTTGTCGGCGACCCCCGCGGTTCTCAGTTCACCTCTGCAGATCTGGATACACGGCGGCGGGACGTCGATCTACTGCTTCATGAATGTCCGCGGCCGGCGGATCGCGCCGTGGATCGGCTTGCTCGGAATGGTGCTTGTGTTCGCAGTGTGGGCCGTCGCTGTCGGTCGGGGCGCTGCGTACGGCATCAGTTTTGTTGCCATCGACGCAGCCCCTCTGGCGATGGCGACTCTCCTGTCGTTCACTCTTCGGCCCACGGCGAAGGCGGTGTTCTCGCTACGGGCGCAGACAACCGAACGCGTCGCCGAACTGGCTGCGCAAACCGCCGGCGCCGATGAGCGCGAGAAGCAAGCACGCCACCTCGATCGCCTCGCCCGCCCGATGATCGAGAAGATCGCGTCAGGCGAACCCCTCACCGCAGCTGAGCGAGGAGAGTGCGCACTACTCGAGGCCCACCTGCGCGACCGGCTGAGAGCGCCGATTCTGTCCACGCTCGAGCTCGACGAAGCCGCGTACAGCGCGCGACAGCGGGGCGTGGAGGTCATCTTTCTCGACGATTCCGGTACGCCAGAACAGGACCCCGCTGTCATTGCCTCAGTGCGTGAGGCAGCCGCACACGCCTTGCAAGAAGCGGCGGGCGGGCGCGTGTGCGTACGCATGTGGCCACCCGGCCGGGAAACCGTGGCCTCGGTACTCGTGACCGATGCCGCCGGCACACGACGCACCGAGATCACCGCCGATGAGGTAGAGGAGCTTCCTCGTCTCGGAACCCAGGCCGTCCCACGTACGGGCAGACCGTTCGCTTGACTATCTATGCCCCCCGGGGCGGTGGCACCATCGCGGGTGCCCCCGCAAGATCGGTCTGTCGCCGACACCGCGACCGTCTTTAACGTCACTCCCATCAGCAACAGCAGACCAGCAGGAGTGCAACGATGACGATTCAGGCTCTTGATTCGGTGGGGCGGCCTGCCCTCAGCAAGCGCGAGATCGAGGTGCTGACCGTGTGGCTCGCGTGTGATTCCAAGCAGCAGGCCGCCCGACGACTCTTCGTCGGTGAATCCACGGTGCATACTCACCTCACCCGGATCCGCGACAAGTACCGAGTCGTCGGCCGACCCGCGCCGTCAAAGATCGCCCTGCTCATCAGGGCCATCGAAGACGGAATCTGCACCCTCGAAGAGATTGCCAGCCTTACTGCGTTGTTTGACGAGGCAACTGAAGTGCAACGCAGGCAACAACATCCGAGTAACGGTCGGAACCTCGCCTGAAGCGACTCCGCGATGATCTGAAGGTCCTCTGAGCGTGTTCAGGATCAAATTTGCGATTGCTCTACTTCCGAGTGGCGTCGGATGGCGGGGTTGAGTCTGTGACCGCGACGAATTGCCTTCGAACCATCGACCCGCTCCGGGACAGGCGTCGTGCCCGACGGTGGCGGAGGCCACGTCGACGAAGGTCATCGATCGGGTGACGGCGGCCGATCGGAGGATCGCGTCGAACAGTCCGAACGGTTGATCCGGCGTCGGACAGTCAACAGGGCCGTCGCCGACCGTTAGCGCCAACCCTTTACCATGACGGGGGTTCGATTTCGATGCGAGAAGTGGCTGACCAGCGGGGTGTTCCGGTCCGTGATCGCTTGTGTGACGAGGAGTATCGGCGATGCCGGCATGGTGGAACCTGCGGGGCTGGGCGCTGCGCGCAGCGATTTCTGCACTGATTGCGACGGGGATGACGATCGGTGCGATCGGAGGAACTGCGGAGGTGTTGGCCGAGCCGCCGAATCTCGGTCCGGCGCCTTCCGCGCTTCCCGAGGCCATCGACGCCGCTGTGCCGGCACCGCCGGTGAAGAGGTTGCACCGCATACCTGCCCGCTCGGTGACGCCCGGTGCCTCTCACGAGTTGCAGGAACTTCGCGAGGCGGTCATGCCCTCGCCGAGCGGCGACCGGTTCTTCGATCAATGGCCGGCCGACCTCGCACGCCGTGCTGCCGGAGATGTGATCGCCACTCGCGATGTCATGCGCACGGCGCAGTTGCTGATGACGGTTCCGCTGCGGTCGGCTCGCCAGATCAAGTTCCGGAGCGTCGACGCCGGGGATCAGCCGATCTTCGGTACCGCGACCCTCCTTGTCCCTGCCAAGGCATGGAAGGGACCGCGGTCGCGTCCGGTGCTGGTTCACAATTCGCCGATCGTCGCACTCGGGACGAAGTGCACGCCCGGTTACACGCTTGCTCACGGCTATCACGCCGACACCAACACCACCGACCTCATCCCGCCGTTCGCTCAGTTGGCCTTGGACCGCGGCTACGCGGTGATCATGCCTGACCACACCGGACCCCGGATGGCGTACGCCGAACCGTACGTCGCAGCGCACGTGATCATGGACTCGCTGCGGGCGGCAGGCCGGCTCGACCCCGACAACTTCGCCACCGGACCGATCGCCATGCACGGATACTCCGGTGGCGCGATCGCCACGAATGCCGCGGCGAAGCTTGCCGATTCCTACGCTCCGGAGCAGGCCGGGCGGATCGTCGGCGCGGCATACGGGGGTGTGCCGGCCGACTACCGTTCGCTGGCCGGGGCCATGAACGCCAACCTCGGTTCCGGGGTGTTCCACGCCGCCATGCTCGGTGTCGCACGGGAACGTCCCGAAGTCCTCGCGATGGCAAACAACGCGGCACGCTGGTTGGCCACGTCTCCGATGCGGGACCTGTGTACCAGTGGGATGGGTGTCCTGGGTGTGTCGCACATACCCACCCAGGTTCTGTCGGCCGACCCCGATCCTTACCGTTCACCCGTCGCCGAGCGTCTTTTCGCGATCACTTCGATGAAGGATCACCGGGCGACGATGCCGCTGCGGATCTACCACGGGACCTACGAGTGGTGGATACCGGCGAGCCAGGCTCGCGCCCTGTTCGCCGAGCAGTGCGCGCTCGGGGCGTCAGCGTCGTACCGCGAGTACCCGGCCGAACACATGACCGGGATCTTCGCCGGCCTGCCCGACACCTTGACGTGGCTCGACGATCGTCTGCGCGGGAAACCCGCGCGGAGTGAGTGCCGCTGACAGGACGACCTGGGGTGGCTTCGACTCGACGCCTCGCTCCGCTGGAGCCGGCGCAACCACGGGTCAGAGCGCCGCGACGACCAGGTCTGCGATGGCCTTGCTGCCGAGCGGGGTGGGGTGGCGTACCTGGGTTGCCGACCGCGAGATATTTCCCTCGAACCATCGAGCTGAACCTGCGCATGCGTCATGTCCGGCGGCAGGTCCGGCCACGTCGACGAAAACAACCGAGTGTGCCCGAGCGGAGTGTCGGAGCACTGCGTTGAAGCGCTCGAAGAACCGTAGGACGAATGCAGCGTCAGCGGTGCTGATGTTCGCCTGACCTGGGCAGCCGGTTTGACCGTAGTAGCCGCCGTGGCCGACGAGAACGACGCGTGCGTTGGGAGCTCGCTGTCCTATCCGGGTCAGCGTGGCG
Source organism: Gordonia sp. ALPHA1B1 (assembly GCF_005502615.1). Lineage (NCBI taxonomy): Bacteria > Bacillati > Actinomycetota > Actinomycetes > Mycobacteriales > Gordoniaceae > Gordonia > Gordonia sp. ALPHA1B1. Next base: position 132,101 of record NZ_SCOC01000014.1, read on the forward strand.
TCGATTTTGGGTGCGAGTGAGGCCAGACCGGAGTTGATTCGTCTTGTCACCGAGGCGTTGTCGCGGCAGCGCGCATCGCGGCCGAACTTCCTCGTGAAGCAGGACGACACCAGGGACCACCACTGCAGGTCGATGCCGCCGATCGATAGGGTGACCAGCTTCGTCGACCGGGACAGCACGCGAGTCTGGACAGGACGCGGACCATATAGCGTCAGTTGGGGCGTCGTCGTGACATTGGCGGTGGTGGCATTGACACAGGCGACGGACCGTAGGCTCAGTCCGAGGCGCGCGGCCACATGTACGGGGTAGCCGTCATCTGTGCGCCCGCATCCGTCTGGGCGCAGGCTGGATCCGTTCGTTGGCGCGGCAGCGCGCGAGTCGCCCAACGCGACGTATTCGGGGCCACTCGGGGTCGCTGTCGCGGGCACCGCCAGGACGGTGCTGAGCAGACAGACGAGGGCTGCGAAAGTCGCGGCTCGGACGCGGGACATCAGGGAGCTGTGGCCGTCGATCATGTTGGTATTCCGGTTCTTCTGTGGGCTGATCTGGAGTGGCGCAGTACCTCAGGCCCGGCAAAAGGCCTTCAGGTTCTGCTGCGAGGTGAAGGCGGAGATACTCACCGATCCGTTGGCCGCGAGCTCCGCCAGGTATGTGCCCTCGTACTGAACGGCTTCGTCCGGGTACCTCGTGGCGAGGTCGCCAAGTTCGGCAATAGCTTCGAGGCCACCTGCAGGACCACGGGAGTTGATCAGAGTCCTGGTTCGGTACAGGTCCGAGACTTTCTGCCACGCATCGCAGACGTCCTGCTTCGTCGGGGCCGTGTTCTCCGTCGAAGCGCCTCTGGGTTCCTCGACCGTGACCTGTGCGCCGTCGGGTCGGGTGCACCGGATGACCGGCTCGCCCGCCTCGGTTTCCGCGGCGCCGAGGATGTTGCATCCCCACGAATCGAGTTGCGCGCCGCGATCACCGCGTTGGGTGCGGGGATCGTCGACGTAGCGTTCGACGAGCCGGAGCGCGGTCTGGCAGTCAACGCCCCTGGCGACGACCCGAAGCTTCGGGGAATCGGCTGTGGGCCCGCAGTTGTCGGCCTCGTCCTGTGAAGCCGGTTTCGGCAGGCACGTGCACAGGGTGAGAGTCTTGACGGTACCGCTGGCGACATCGCCGTCGTAGGAAACCTTGAGCGCGATACCGCGGGGTTCATCTGCGGCGAAATATGCTGTGGACGTGGCCTTGTCGTCACGAACCGGCTCGCCGAACAGTTCGACGACGCGACTCATCGGAGTGCCGACCGTCACCCCGTCGACTGTCGTGACCGCCGATCCGAGCGGGCGGATCTCGACCAGGACGCCGTCGGCGAATACCCACTCGCAGTCCCGCCAGCGCACGACTACGCGGTCGCCGTCCACGGTTCCCGTGGACAGCTCCGGGAAGCCTGGCGTCGTGGCTCTGATCTCATCGGCCCGAGACCCCAAGTTCACCCCGGCCAGTCCGGTGTTGGTCAGCTTCGTCGACGCCGAGTCGGCGTCACGGGCGGCGGCGATCCGTGCGGCGAGCTGTTGCGAGTTGTCTGCCGTGATGTACACACCGCCGCCCTCGCGGGCGATGCACTCCAGCTGGGTGTTCGTCGCACGAAAGCCGATGGTGCTGATCGTGACGTCGGGGTAGCGAGCGCGCAGCTGCTGGGCCGTGTCGCATGGATCGGGCGGGCAGTTTGCCTCTCCATCGGAGACCAGAACGACGGACCCTCCGCTGCCCGCCAGCAGCTCGACACCTTGGGTGAGAGCCTTCGACAACGGGGTCCACCCCTGAGCCTCGACACCGGCGATGGCCTCGGTCGCCGCCCCCTTGTCGATGCGTGCCAGATCCATGATCGTCGTGACGTCCTGGCAGCCGGCCGCCTGGCGCGTCGTTTTCGCGCTGAGCGTGTTCCCGTAGGCGACGAGTCCGAACGGTGTGCCGTCGGGGAGGCCCGTCGCAAAATCCGTCACCGCGGCGCGTGCAGCGTCGATGCGGGGGCCGGGAGCGTCGGCAGTCAGCATCGACTCTGATCCGTCGAGCACGACGACCACCGAGGAAGAATCGGCAGACGCGGTCGTGCTCTCCGACGAGGAGCTCGGGCTGCCGTCGCCCGACGTGCTACAGGCGGCCACAAGGAGACAGAGGATGGCCAGAGAGCCCAACCGGGCGGACAATGTCACCAGGGGATCGTAGTCAGGCACCGTCGTTCCACGAGCCCCGTGAAGACAGAGTTCGTCCGATCAGGTGACACCGAGTTCCGCTGTGCTCCAGGCGAGTTCGCACATTTCCCGGCGAAGGGCCAGACTGAATCCGCGCCGACTCGGGCGCGAAGGCAGGCGGTCGTGCCTCCGGTTCAGAACGGCCGCGCGGGCAGAACTACTGGTCTGCCATCGGGACGGTATTCGGCATATCTGAACTGCGGTTCTGGGCGGCAAGCAGAATCTGATTGTGTCCGGAAGCCCGTCGGGTACGCCGACGAGCGTCCTGGTGGTACCGCAGCGGGAATCGACGCTCACCTCGGCACTGGACCTCTTCGGATCGTCATGATGGTGCCCCCACCAGGGCTCGAACCTGGGACCTGCGGATTAAAAGTCCGTAGCTCTACCAACTGAGCTATAGGGGCAGGGCCCCGGCGAGCCGGGGCGTCGATGAGTTTACAACGTGTGCAAACGGTGCGAACGTGACCCTCGGTGTGCGTGTCGTCGAGCTGGTCGCGATGCTTCGTTTATGGGGCTGACCAGTCGATTTGTGGTTTGCGCGAGACCTGTCATAAGCTATGCGAGCTCCCAACGGAGAACACGACCGGCCCCCTTCGTCTAGCGGCCTAGGACGCCGCCCTTTCAAGGCGGTAGCGCGGGTTCGAATCCCGTAGGGGGTACGCCTGCGCGGCACTCGGCAACGAGGACCGCGCAGATAATTTAACAAGGCCCTGTGGCGCAGTTGGTTAGCGCGCCGCCCTGTCACGGCGGAGGTCGCGGGTTCGAGTCCCGTCAGGGTCGCCAAAGGTTTCGGTTCATCGTCAACCGGTACCTTCCGGCCAGGTAGCTCAGTTGGTACGAGCGTCCGCCTGAAAAGCGGAAGGTCGTCGGTTCGATCCCGACTCTGGCCACCACAAAAATCCCCAGCAGTCCGAGACTGCCGGGGATTCTTTGTTTCGACAGATGCGGCGGTGTGGGCAGTGCTGGTTCGGGCTGCTGTTGGCTGAATCACTCACGGCGACAACGGATTCACCCGAACAGACGACCTCTGGCGGGCTGCAGAACCGTGATCTACCTGGCATGATGGTCCGGTGAACGCGATACCGGGGGGTACGCCGCGTCTACCCTCACATGACCAATTCCCGGAACAGTCCGACAATCGGTCGGCACGACGTGCTGCCGCCGTGAACAACTCCAGCCCACCGACATACCGGTACGAGTACAAAGACCCGTACGCGCCCATGTCGACCGCCAAGCAAGTGGTTCTCGGGTGCGCGATCTCGTTGGTGCTCATCGCCTTTGCGGTGGCGGCGTTCCTCATCGGACAGGGGTGATGGGGTCGTCGCAAGGCGCGGCTCTGATCGACGAATAGAGCCCGGCGCGGGGCCGCGGGGGTGAGTTGACTCGGCCCCACGCCGGGACTCGTAGCCGCTCCCTCCGGAGGCTGGGGGAGCGGCGATACCGCCAGAGTGGTCTCTTCGGTGACCCCGAACGTTGCGTCGCGGAGTGGGTGTCAGCTGTCAGGCTGCTGCGCTGGACTCGCCGTCACTCGAGTCGGAAGACGAATCGCTCTCGGTCTCCGTGTTCGACACGTCCGACGAGTCCTCCTCCGATGTGGACGTGTCGGTGGAATCTGCGTCGGCAGAATCGGTGTCAGCGGCATCGGTGTCGGCTGCGTGCCGCCCGCTGCCCGTGAGGCGATGCCGGCCGCCCTCTGACGGGGTCGCCTCGGGGGTTGATGTGTCAGCGTCGGCAGTCTCAGGCGCGCGATGACGACCGCCCGACGAGACTTCGGTGTCTGAGGCAGGGACGTCGGCGCCAACAGTGGGCGCCGGCGCCGGCGATTCGGCCGGCGGATCTTCGGGGTCGGCAGAGTCCACAAGACGGGCGACGGCTGGTGGGTCGTACTCAGACGACGACTCCACCGGCACCGCGGCGTTCGACTCTGTCGGCGTGACCAGCGGGTAGAAGGCGTTGTTGACCGCGTCCCATCGCTCGAGATCGTCTTCACTCGGCTCGATACCCACCGCGTCGTTGAGGATCATCGCGACCAACGTGAGCGGGTGGTGTTTCGGTTGATAGACGACGTACGTCGTATTGCCGTCGCGGCTTTTCATCGTCGTCGGCGCTGTGGTGTAGTCGATGAGATTGCCGTAGTTCTCTTCGCCCAGGCCCGAATGGATCGCGATGAATCCGGCCGCGTTCACGAGCAGCGAACTCACCGGCCGGAGTGTTCGCCACTGGAAGTTGGCAACCGGATCGCCGACCACGATCACGGACGTCACCGGAAGTTCCTCGCCGGTGGCACCGGGATCGCGGGCTCCGTTGCTCTCGGCGCCGAACAGCTCGAACACCGAGCCGACGATGTTGTTGTCGGCCCACGCCTTCAGGCCCCACGGGCTCCGCGGATCGGAGATGAGCAGGATCGTCGAGTTGTCGACGTCGATCCCGTTCGGCTGACCGACCGCGATCTCCGCAGCATTGCCCAGGGCTTCGGCGCCTTGCGAGTAGCCGGTGTAGACGACGTACGGCTGCCCCTCGGTCTGCTGTGCGAATGCCCGCATGACTTTGAGGTTGTTGTCGACGGCGACATCCCGAGAGGCGTCGTAACTCGGGGCAAAGATCGGCAGGATGGCACCAGACCGGCCAGACACCAATGGGCCCAGCGCTTCCGGGTAGTCGACGACCAGAACCTGACGGCCGGCACGGAGTCCCCTGATGCGCGGGAACAGGGTGCCGTCGTCGGTTCCGGGGGTCACTACCACGATTGTGTCCCCGTTGACATGAGGGAACGTCGTCGACAGCCAGTCCGGACCGAGCCCGTCGTCGGGTTCCGCGGGTCGGAACACGCCGTCGTCGTTCAGTCCCTCGATGGTTGCGAGCGTCTCGGCCGACAGGACCGGTGCGGCCGCAGCGGTGGTGGGCAGTGCCGTCGGCACGACCATGCCGAGGCACAGCGCGCAACCCACCGTAGACGCGCGCAGCGTCCGTCGAAATCCGTTCATGTCTTCCCGCCCTTGCCCCCGCCGCCGACCTGATCACCGGCCATTGGCATGTTTGATTCGGTCTCCACGATCGTGAAACCACGTCAAATGTTCGCAGCCGCAAGGAAGAAGGACAAGTTACCGGCGAGTTTTCACCCGATCAGGGGAACGCTCGTGTTTGTCAGAACGGGGGTGGGTCCAACCGGTCGAGTTCTTCGCGGGCTCGCTTGTTTCGGGCGCGTTCTTGTCGCCGGCGGGCCAGTTTGGCGTCCAGTCGGCTGGTGGTGCGCTCCGGGTTGTCGGAGGCGATGACGCGTGGGGTGGGTGGGGCTTGGGCGGCTTGTTCGAACCGGATACGCCGCAGGTTGGGGAAGGTGTCTTCCAGGGTTTCGGCGTCGCCGGGCAGGGTGACCCCTTCGGGGGTTTCGTATTCGGTGACCAGGCGTCCGTCGTCGTCGCGGTATTGCACATCGACCCAGTCCCCGTGGGTTTTGAACAGGTGACCGGGGCGGCATTTGGTGTTGAGGTTCTCACTCGACGTCGCCCCACCGCGGGCGGGGTCGGTGTGGTCGTATTCGGTGACGTGGTCGAGATCGCAGGCGAATGCTGAACGGGTGCAGCCGGGTTCGGTGCAGTAGCCGTCCCGGACGCGTACGAAGTCGGCGCACGACGTGGTGGGCCGGTATCCGTTGCCGGGGTGCGTCGCCGGGTAGATCACTGCGACACTCGCGGTGGTCTCGACGGGTCGATCGGGTTCGGCTGCGTCCGTTCCGTCTTCACCGTGTGCGCCGGTCGTGGCGTCGTCTGCTCGGGTGTCCTCGGCTGGTGCCGGGCGCTGGGCGGTCCGCCGCTGGTCGGCGTCGTTGTTGCTGGGGGCCACGTAGGTGGGTTGGGTGCGGGCTGGGGTGACCGGGGCCAGGGTGG
>NZ_SCOC01000015.1:0-126791 GCF_005502615.1 Gordonia sp. ALPHA1B1
CCCCACGCCCGCCCCCGTCGACCTCGCGCATCACGCCCACCTCACCGGTGTGTACGCCCCGCAGCGGGAGGAGGTCGATGTCACCGACCTGCCCGTCCGCGGCGAGATCCCCGCGGATCTGCGCGGCAGCTACCTGCGTAACGGCCCCAATCCGCGTTTCGATCCCATCGGATCGTTCGTCTATCCCCTCGACGGTGACGGCATGGTGCACCGGATCAGCATCGACGGCGGTCGCGTCGGGTACACCAACCGCTTCGTCCGGACCCCGATGGTCATCGCGGAAGAGGCTGCCGGACATGCACTCTGGTCCGGGCTCACCGACGGGTACACGCCACCCGCGAGTGTTGTCGGGGACGAACTCGCCGGCACCTACCGCGAACTGCCCGACATCAACATCGTCCGCCACGGCGGACGGTTGATGGCGATGGCCGAATCCGACCAGCCGTACCTGCTCGAGCCGTCGACACTGGCGACGCTGGCCAAGACCGACTGCGACGGCGCGATGCGGGTCGGCAGTACCGCGCACCCGAAGATCGACCCGGCCACCGGCGAGATGGTGTTGTTCAACTACAGCCTCGAAGCGCCGTATCTCACCTGGTCGATCGTGAATCCGGACGGGACGGCGGCAACCGGGCCCAACCCGGTCGACGGTCTGGACAAGTCGGTCATGATCCACGACATGGCCCTCACGTCGCGGTATCTCGTACTCTTCGTGTGCCCGTTGATCTTCGACCTCGAAGCCGCGATGACCGGTGGCTCGCTGCTGTCCTGGCAACCCGACGACGGCACGCGCATCGCCCTCATCCCGCGCGACGGCGGCCCGGTGCGCTGGGTCCAGACCGACCCGTTCTGGGTGTGGCACTTCGCCAACGCCTTCGACGGTCCGGGCCCCGACGACGGTGTCACCGTCGACTACGTGGAATGGAGCTACCCGGGTGGCTTCGCCGCCGAACCCCGGCCGGCGACGTCGGCGCTCACCCGCGCGATCATCCGCCCGGATGGCACCATCACCCGGAACACGATCAGCGACAACGCCTTCAACATGGAGTTCCCGCGAGTCGACGACCGGTTGCTCACCCGGGACCACCATCGCGTGGCAACGGTGGCGAAGGGACCCCGCGACACCGATGCCACCGACAGTCTCTGGTTCCACGATCTCTCCGCCGGCACCGAGACCTTCTGGAGTCCCGGAACCGCGATCGGCGAGCCGATCTACATCCCGGGCGCCGAACGCGATCACTGGGGCGCGATCGGCACCGACCCCGCCGACATGCGTTCGTATTTCTACCTTCTCGCCGCCGACGAGCCGACGGCCGGGCCGGTTGCCACCGTCGAACTCCCGATCCGCGTCCCCGCCGGGCTGCACGGGGCATGGCTCGCGGACCCTTCGTGACGCGCCCTCCGCAGGCTCCGGGCGCTCCTCAGGGGGCGGGGGGGTGAAGCGGGGATCGTAGACTCGTGCCTCCTTCCTGAGCAGCGAGCTTCATTCTCTGTTCCCTGAGGTGCGAGCGAAGCGAGCCGCGAAGGGTCTCGCAAGGCATCTCACCAGGCCCTTCGTGGCTCGTCGCTATCGCTCCTCGCACCTCAGGGACCAGTGCTCTTGCGATTCCTTCGGTTCAGGGAAGAGTGAGTGTGCGAATTATTCGGATTTGATTCTGTACGAGGGGCCCTTCGGATCATGTAGCAACCGGCGCGGTCACCTCGATGAACCGCGCAGCGATGTCGATGGCCGACCGCGCCTCGGCCGACAGGCGGGGGATCAGCTGGAAGACGTGACCCTGGTCGGGCCAGGCCTGGATCACCGAAACCCCTCCGGCACCGGTTATCTCGTCGTGGGTGGCCCGGGCGTCGGCCCCCATCACCTCGCGCGCCCCGTATTGGATGAGCGTCTTGGGCAGGGTCATGTCCGGGGTGAGACGGACGCGCATCCGTGGATGATCGGGATCGGCGGTCCGGGTGTAGAGCCGCAGGATCTTGCGGGCGGACATCGCGTCGATGATCGGGTCCCGCACCCCGGTGCGCTGATTACGCACGGCCAGTTGGAAAGTCGGGTCGTAGAGCGGCGAGAACAGCACCATCGAACCCGGTTGCGGGGTCCCGGTGGCGTGGTTGACGGCGAGCAGGTCGAGCGCCAGGTGGCCGCCGGCGGAGTCACCCGCGACCACGATGTCCTCGGCGCGGTACCCCTGGGACAGCAGCCAGCGATAGCCGCGGACGGCGTCGTTGCCCGCGCACGGCCAGGCGTGCTCGGGGGCGAGCCGGTAGTCCAGGCTGAAGGCGGGCAACCCGGTCTTGTTGCCGAGCCGGCCGACCAGGCCCCGGTGCGTTCGCGGCGAGCACACCACGTACCCGCTCCCGTGCATGTAATACAGAATTCGCGAACCGGGGACCGGAGCGCTCGCCTGCCGGCCGATCACCCACTCGCCACGGACCTGCCCACCCCGGAAGTTCTCACGCACGATCTCCACCCGGGTGTTGGCCGGAGGCGGGTTGATCCGCTCGATGGTCCGGTTCAGTGCCGGGCGCGTCCGCTGGATCATCTGCGCGGTGACGCGGGGGTGGCTGACCCCGGCCGCCGTCATCATCGGCCAGGTGACCCGGGCCAGATAGGCGTTGACCGCACGGGAACGCCGCGAACCGTACGGATCGACGCCCAGGCGGCCGAACGGATGCGCGAGGAGATCCGCCTCCGGGGTGGGCTCATCGGCCGATACGGTGACGCTCATCACCTGACGGTAGTGGCTCGATGCCGTGCGGGTGCGGGATCGGTGAGGGTGAGACCCGGCCGCAATCGGACCGCGACCGTCGACGCTCCCGAAAGGCCCGCGCGGGCCGTCTCCGGGGCGGACCCCGAATCGCCGGATTTCCGTCTGACGTGCACCGGCGGTGTCTCTGTGGTAACCGGATTTCGAGAGTGGGCCCTTCGCGTGGAAAAATGGCCCACAATGCTCATACGGCTGCCCGGGGGCGCTCTGGTGTGCTGCGCGCGGTAGCTGCGATGAGCAGGGTGGTTCGGGTCCCGACGATGCGGCCCGAAGGGACCGTCAGCAACGGCGCTGACCGGGACTCACCGCCGCTGTGATCGTCGGCTCTGCCCAGGTCAGCCCCGATGCGGGTGGAGCACGACGACGCCGGGGACATCGTGGTCCGCGGCCCGACACGGCCGGGTGTGGCCCCAGACATCGACGACGGGTAGTGCGTGCACTCCTCGCGCGCAAAGTGAGGCGAACTATGAAGCAGGCTCCGGGACCGGTGGGTCTCTACGACCCACGCAACGAGCACGACTCGTGTGGCGTGGCGTTTGTCGTGGACATGCACGGGCGGCGCAGTCGCGACATCGTCGACAAGGCGATCATGGCCCTGGTCAATCTCGAGCACCGCGGCGCCGCGGGTGCCGAGCCCAACACCGGCGACGGTGCGGGCATCATGATCCAGGTCCCGGACCGTTTCCTGCGGGAGACCGTGGACTTCGAGCTGCCCGCGGAGGGCAGCTACGCGACCGGTATCGCCTTCCTGCCCCAGGGCTCGGAAGACGCCCGCCTCGCCTGCGAGGGCGTGGAGAAGGTCATCGAGGCAGAGGGTCTGACCCTGCTCGGCTGGCGCGAGGTGCCGACCAACGAGAACTCGCTCGGAGCACTTGCCCGCGACGCCATGCCGACCTTCCGGCAGGTGTTCGTCGGCGGAGCCGAGGGGATGGAACTCGAGCGCCGCGCCTACGTCGTGCGCAAGCGGGTGCAGTACGAGCTCGGCAACAAGGGCGCCGGCGCCGACGGCCCGGGCCGCGAGACCGTCTACTTCCCGAGCCTGTCCGGACGCACCTTCGTCTACAAGGGCATGCTGACGACCCCGCAGCTGCGGGAGTTCTACGTCGACCTGCAGGACTCGCGTGTCGAGAGCGCGCTCGGTCTGGTGCATTCGCGCTTCTCCACCAACACCTTCCCGTCGTGGCCGCTGGCGCATCCGTTCCGCCGCGTCGCCCACAACGGCGAGATCAACACCGTCACCGGTAACGAGAACTGGATGCGGGCCCGCGAGGCGCTCATCGACACCGCGGCCTTCGGGGCCGACGCGGCGTCGAAGATCTTCCCGATCTGCACCCCGGGTGCGTCGGACACCGCCCGGTTCGACGAGGTGCTCGAGCTGCTCCACCTCGGTGGACGCTCCCTCCCGCACGCCGTGCTCATGATGATCCCGGAGGCCTGGGAGCGTCACGAGTCGATGAAGCCTGAGCACCGGGACTTCTACCGCTACCACTCCGCACTGATGGAGCCCTGGGACGGACCGGCGTCGGTGTGCTTCACCGACGGCACCGTCGTGGGTGCCGTGCTCGACCGGAACGGCCTGCGGCCCAGTCGGATCTGGGTCACCAAGGACGGGCTCGTCGTGATGGCCTCCGAGGTCGGCGTGCTCGACATCGATCACTCCGACGTCGTGCAGAAGATGCGTCTTCAGCCCGGCCGCATGTTCCTGGTGGACACCGCTGCCGGCCGCATCGTCGACGACGAGGAGATCAAGGACGAGCTCGCTGCCGAGCACCCCTACGGTGAGTGGCTCGAGCAGGGACTGGTCGCGGTCGACGACATCGAGGCGCCGCCGCATCAGCACATGCCGCACGACCGGGTCGCGTTGCGCCAGCAGGTGTTCGGCTACACCCGTGAGGAACTCGACCTGCTGGTCGCGCCGATGGCGAAGACCGGTGCCGAGGCACTCGGCTCGATGGGTACCGACACCCCGATCGCGGTGCTGTCCAAGCGTCCGCGCATGCTGTTCGACTACTTCCAGCAGCTGTTCGCCCAGGTGACCAACCCGCCGCTCGATGCGATCCGCGAAGAGATCGTGACCAGCGTCGGCGGCACCATCGGCACCGAGGCCGACCTGTTGCACCCCGGCCCCGAGTCGTGCCGTCAGATCGAGCTGCCGTCGCCGGTCCTCGACAACGACACGCTCGCGAAACTGGTGGAGATCAACTCCAACGACGCGCTGCCCGGTTTCCGCAGCGTCCACATCCACGGCCTCTACCCGGTGGCCGAGGGTGGCGCCGGTCTGCGCAAGGCCCTCGACGAGGTGCGTGCGAAGGTCAGCGCCGCGATCGACGACGGCGTGAACCTGGTGATCCTGTCCGACCGCGAGTCGGACGAGACCTACGCACCCATCCCGTCGCTGCTGCTGACGGCTGCGGTGCACCACCACCTGGTGCGGGAACGCAAGCGCACCCAGGCCGGTCTCATCGTCGAGTCCGGTGACTGCCGCGAGGTCCACCACGTGGCCGCACTCGTCGGTTTCGGTGCGGCAGCGGTGAATCCGTACATGGCCTTCGAATCGATCGAGGACATGACCGAGCGCGGTGTGCTCGGCAACCTCGACTTCGCCACCGCGCAGAAGAACTACATCAAGGCCGCCGGCAAGGGCGTGCTGAAGGTGATGAGCAAGATGGGCATCTCGACCCTCGCCTCGTACACCGGTGCACAGCTCTTCCAGGTCATCGGTATCTCGCAGGAGACCGTCGACGAGTTCTTCACCGGGCTCAACAGCCAGCTCGACGGCATCGGTCTCGACGAGATCGCCGCCGACGTCGCGACCCGCCACGCGCTGGCATTCTCCGATCGCCCGTCCGAGCGCGCCCACCGCGAGCTCGAGGTCGGCGGCGAGTACCAGTGGCGCCGCGAAGGCGAGTACCACCTGTTCAACCCGGACACCGTCTTCAAGCTCCAGCACTCCACGCGCACCGGCCAGTACAAGGTGTTCAAGGAATACACGAAGCTGGTGGACGACCAGTCCCGACAGATGGCGTCGCTGCGCGGCCTGTTCGACTTCAATTTCGGTGACCGCGACCCGATTCCGATCGAGAAGGTCGAACCGGCCCGCGAGATCGTGAAGCGGTTCTCGACCGGCGCGATGAGCTTCGGTTCGATCTCCGCGGAGGCGCACGAGACCCTCGCGATCGCCATGAACCGGCTCGGTGGTCGCTCGAATTCCGGTGAGGGCGGCGAGGATCCGCGTCGCTTCCATCACGACGAGAACGGTGACTGGCGTCGCAGCGCGATCAAGCAGGTCGCGTCGGGCCGCTTCGGCGTCACCTCGCACTACCTGTCGAACTGCACCGACATCCAGATCAAGATGGCGCAGGGTGCGAAGCCGGGTGAGGGCGGGCAGCTGCCGCCGCACAAGGTGTACCCGTGGGTCGCCGAGGTCCGTGGTTCGACGCCGGGCGTCGGCCTCATCTCGCCGCCCCCGCACCACGACATCTACTCGATCGAGGATCTCGCGCAGCTGATCCACGACCTGAAGAACGCCAACCCGCAGGCCCGCATCCACGTGAAGCTGGTGTCCGAGGTGGGCGTCGGCACCGTCGCGGCCGGTGTCTCGAAGGCGCACGCCGACGTCGTCCTCATCTCAGGGCACGACGGCGGTACCGGCGCAACGCCGTTGACCTCGGTCAAGCACGCCGGTGCGCCGTGGGAAATCGGCCTGGCCGAGACCCAGCAGACCCTGCTGCTCAACGGACTCCGCGACCGGATCGTCGTGCAGGTCGACGGCCAGCTCAAGACCGGTCGCGACGTCGTGGTCGCCGCCCTGCTGGGTGGCGAGGAGTTCGGTTTCGCCACCGCGCCGCTGGTGGTCGCGGGTTGCATCATGATGCGGGTGTGTCACCTCGACACGTGCCCGGTGGGTGTCGCCACCCAGAACCCGCTGCTGCGTGAGCGTTTCGCGGGCAAGCCGGAGTTCGTCGAGAACTTCTTCCTGTACATCGCCGAAGAGGTCCGGGAACTGCTGGCGCGCCTGGGCTTCCGCACCCTGCAGGAGGCCGTCGGTCACGTCGAGGCGCTCGACACGACCAAGGCGCTCGCGCACTGGAAGTCGGAGAAGGCGGGCAAGCTCGACCTGTCGTCGATCCTGGCGATGCCCGAGTCGCCGTTCATGAACCAGGACCTGTACTGCTCCGGCGTGCAGGACCACGGCCTGGACAAGGCGCTCGACCAGCAGCTCATCGCGCAGAGCCGCGAGGCCATCGACCACGGCACGCGGGTGTCCTTCACCTCGAAGATCACCAACGTGAACCGCACCGTCGGCACCATGCTGGGCCATGAGGTCACCAAGGCCTATGGCGCACAGGGTCTTCCCGACGGGACGATCATCGTCGACTTCGCCGGATCGGCCGGCAACAGCTTCGGTGCCTTCGTTCCCAAGGGCATCACGCTGCGCCTCGAGGGCGACGCCAACGACTTCGTCGGCAAGGGTCTCTCGGGCGGTCGCCTCGTGGTCCGTCCGGCACGCAACGCGCCGGACGACTTCGTCGCCGAGCACAACATCATCGCCGGCAACGTGATCGGCTTCGGTGCCACCGCGGGCAAGATCTTCCTGCGCGGCATCGTGGGTGAGCGCTTCTGCGTTCGCAACTCGGGCGTCACCGCGGTGGTCGAGGGTGTGGGCGACCACGGCTGTGAGTACATGACGGGTGGACGCGTCGTCGTCCTCGGCGACACCGGCCGCAACTTCGCGGCGGGCATGTCCGGCGGCATGGCGTTCGTCTTCGACCCCGAGGGCAAGCTGGCCGACAACCTCAACACCGAGCTCGTCGACCTCGAGCCGCTCGAGGAGGAGGACATCGAGTTCCTCGCCACGATCATCGAAGAGCACCGCGCCGAGACCGAATCCCCGGTCGCGGCAGCACTGCTCGGCGATTGGGACACCGCCCAGACCAAGTTCGCCAAGGTCATGCCGCGCGACTACAAGCGTGTGTTGCTGGCCATCTCCGAGGCGGAGAAGACCGGGCGAGACGTGAACGAAGCGATCATGGAGGCCGCACGTGGCTGACCCCAGAGGATTCCTCAAGCACCCCGAGCGGGAGCTGCCCGACCGCCGCCCGGTGGAACTGCGTCTGCTGGACTGGAAAGAGGTCTACACCGACTTCGACAAGGGCCATCTGAAGACGCAGGCGAGCCGCTGTATGGACTGCGGTATCCCGTTCTGCCACAACGGCTGCCCGCTGGGGAACCTGATTCCTGAGTGGAACGACCTGGTCTACAAGGACCAGTGGCGCGACGGCATCGAACGTCTGCACGCGACGAACAACTTCCCGGAGTTCACCGGCCGCCTGTGCCCGGCTCCGTGTGAGGCGTCGTGCGTGCTGGGGATCAATCAGCCGCCGGTCACCATCAAGCAGGTCGAGGTCGAGATCATCGACAACGCCTTCGACAACGGCTGGGTGACCCCGGTCATGCCGTCGGAGAAGACCGGCAAGTCGGTGGCCGTCGTCGGCTCCGGGCCCGCGGGACTCGCTGCGGCGCAGCAGCTCACGCGTGCCGGACACGACGTGACGCTGTTCGAACGGGCCGACCGCATCGGTGGCCTGCTCCGCTACGGCATCCCCGAGTTCAAGATGGAGAAGCGTCACATCGACCGTCGTCTCGCGCAGATGGAGGCCGAGGGCACCGTCTTCCGCACCGGCGTCAACGTGGGTGTCGACGTCACCGTCGAGCAGTTGCGTGCCGACTTCGACGCGGTGATCCTCGCCAACGGCTCGACCATCGGTCGCGATCTGCCGATCCCCGGGCGTGAGCTCGACGGCATCCACCAGGCCATGGAGTTCCTGCCGCAGGCCAACCGGGTGCAGCTCGGCGACGAGGTCGAGGGCCAGATCTCGGCCAAGGGCAAGAAGGTCATCATCATCGGCGGTGGCGACACCGGCGCCGACTGCCTGGGCACCTCGCTGCGCCAGGGCGCGGAGATCGTCCACCAGTTCGAGATCATGCCGAAGCCGCCGATCGAGCGTGCCGAGTCGACCCCGTGGCCGACCTACCCGCTCATGTACCGGGTGTCGTCCGCACACGAAGAGGGCGGCGAGCGCGTCTTCTCGGTCAACACCGAGCAGTTCGTCGGTGAGGACGGCAAGGTCACCGGTCTGAAGGCCCACGAGGTCCAGATGCGCGACGGCCGTTTCGAGAAGGTGGAGGGTTCGGACTTCGAGCTCGAGGCGGACCTGGTGCTGCTGGCCATGGGCTTCGTCGGTCCCGAGCGTGAGGACCTCCTCGACAAGATGGGCGTCGAGTACGACCCCCGCGGAAACGTCAAGCGCGACGGCAACTTCGCCGCTGTCGGTCAGCCGGGTGTCTTCGTCGCGGGCGACGCCGGGCGTGGACAGTCGCTCATCGTGTGGGCCATCGCCGAGGGGCGCTCGGCCGCTGCGGCCGCCGACGCGTTCCTCACCGGGGCGTCGGACCTGCCCGCACCGATCGTGCCCACGCAGGTCGCGCAGCGCTGATCGCGCGTCGCACTCAGCAGTACTCGACTCCCGCTCGCCCGCTCAGGGTGGGCGGGAGTTCTGCGTAGGCAGATCCGTCGTTCCACGGGAGTTCCGCAGGCGGCAACACGCCCGCCGGACGCCCGACCTAGACTCGGCGGTAAAGCTGCCTCCTCGGCTGGTACGAAGGGAACGGACCATGCGTCGGATCATCGCGACCGTATGCGCCCTGCTGTGTGCGATCCTGGCCGGCGGTGTGCTCGCCGTCCCGACGGCGACTGCCGCGCCCCGGGGGTGCCCGGAGATCTACGTGCTCGCGGTCCCCGGGACCTGGTCCAACGGCGCCAGCCCGGGTGTGCTGGGGGAGGTCACCGCCGGGCTCGGACCGGAAACCCGCGTGCAGTACGTCGGATACGACGCGACGGCGTTCCCGTGGGAGAAGGCGATCTACGGCAAGTCCAAGGCACAGGCGGTTGCCAACACCACGGGGCTCGCCCTTCAGATGCTCCGACGATGCCCCGGTACCCGGATCGCGCTCGTCGGCTACAGCCAGGGCGCCGACGCCGCCGGTGACCTCGCATCCGAGATCGGCACCGGTCGCGCCGCGATCCGTCCGGGTCAGGTCGCGGGGGTCGTGCTGATCGCGGACCCGCGACGGTCGAAGCGGGACAATCTCATCGGCCCCGCCCTGAGGGGTGAGGGAAGTGGCGGACCACGCCTCGACGGCATGGGGTGGGTCCTGCCCAGGGCGTTCACCCTCTGCGAACCCACCGACGTCTACTGCAACGTGCCACGCGACTACTACGTGACGCGGATCGTCGGCTACCTCGCCGAGACCAGCGACCCGACGCCGAGCCAGATCGTGCAGTACCAGGCCGAGGCGGGCGCGATCTTCTCCGAACTGCTCACCCTCGGCGGCCCCGGCGAGATCGCGCAGGAGCTCGGTGACGCGCGCGCTCGCGAGCAGATCAGGTCGTTCAACCAATTCCTCCAGTCCGGGTCGCACGGCACCTACCGGGACTTCGAGGTCCGTCCCGGCGTGACTGCGGTGCAGTGGGCCAACCGGTTCCTCGCCGGCCTCGCCTGACGGCGCCGGTCGGCTGACCTGCACGAGAACCGGATGAATCGGACGTCCGACTAGAGTGGCGGCCGAAGTGGTCACCGAAGCCGGGGACCAGCCGCCCGCCCTCGGACAGACGGACACATTCCTTGCCAACGCAGCTCGCCGCCATACTCGCCCAGACCGACCCGTCGCAAGGTCACAGCGGTTTCATCGGCTGGATTCTCGACCTCATGGACACGCTCGGCGAGCTGGGTGTCGGGGTGGCGATCCTCCTCGAGACCTTCCTGCCGCCCATTCCGTCCGAAGCCGTTCTTCCCGGCGCCGGCTTCCTCGCCTACGAGGGCCGTATGAACGTCTGGCTCGCCTGGGCCGCGGCGACCATCGGTTCGCTCGTCGGGGCTTGGCTCTGGTACTGGATCGGCGCGGCTCTGGGCCGCGATCGCACCCGGCGACTCGTCGGCCGGATGCCGCTGCTCGACTACGACGACTTCGACAAGGCGGAGGAGTACTTCGTCCGCTGGGGCGGAATGGCGGTTCTCCTCGGTCGGTGCGTGCCCCTCGTCCGATCGTTCGTCTCCATCCCGGCCGGGATCGAGAAGATGCCGTTCTGGCGTTTCACCGCCTACACGACGCTCGGCTCCGGCGTGTGGAACGCATTGTGGATCGGGATCGGCTTCGGCTTCGGTCCGGCCATCGCCCCCGCGCTCGAACGGTGGAGTGGCGTGCTGAGCAACATCGTGATCGCCGTGCTGGTCCTCATGGTCGCCTGGTTCGTCGTGAAGCGGGTCCGCCGACGCCGCGCCAGTGCCGCGGGATAGCGGGCCGGAAGAGTGGGACGACCCGTGGAATACCTCGTGCGGAAGCGCGGTTGTACCCCGCGACGGTGACGGACTCAATGCCCCGGGTCCCACCCTTTGCCGCTTCGAGCGGCCTGTTTGCCGAGAGGCGCACTGACCGCCATCGTCGTCCATCACACCGAAGCCGCCGGCCCGATTCCCGGGTCGGCGGCTTCGGTCGTTCGACGGCAACCGCGGTGGGCGAGTGGTCGCCTGCCCGCCCGGGTCATTCATGCAGGTGAGGGGCGCGTCGCTACGCGCGAGGTAACAGTTCTCGTGCGACGATCGATCTAGCCGTCGTGTGCGGCACTCGCCGTTTCGGGAACCGGAGCTGCGGGATTCACACGTGTCGGCAGTCGCGGGGGCGTGGCGAAAGCCACTGGAAAGTCCGGCGACACGACCGGGAACAGCCGCTACAGTAAAACAAAGTTCCAGTCCGTTGTAACGAATGTGAAGTATCAGGAAGTGATTGGTCATGAAGTTGGCTGACACATTTCACTCGCCCCGCCGGGGCTCTCTGTTGAACTCGCTGACCGGCTGGCGACTCGGAGGCCGCCGCGGTTCCACGACGATGTTCCCCGCCGAAGCGGAACGACTCATCACACCCGCCGAGCTCAGACGGTTCGGCGTCCGGTCCTAGCGCCCTTCGAGGCTCGCTTCGCTCGCACCTCAGGGAGCAGGAGGTCGTCGCTATCGCTCCTCAGGGAGCAATGGGGGACGCTTCTTCGGATCAGGGGGCAGGTGGCACGTCGCCTTCGGTGACGACACGCACGCTCATCCCGCCGACCGACACCACATCGCCGATCGTCAGCTGACGGCCGCGCCTGGTCTCCACCTCGTCGTTCACGGTGACCAGACCGTCGGCGATCACCTCCTTGGCCTCGGCCCCTGACTCGATCAGGTTGGCGAGTTTGAGGAATTGGCCGAGTCGGATGGAGTCGTCCCGGATCGTCACGTCGTACACGGCTTCGATCATGCCGGTCCACCGCCCGCCGGGCCACCTCGGCCGTCGGGGACGCAAGACGATCTGTGCCGGACGGGGCCCATCCGCGTGGAGTGCCGGGACATACCTCTCATCCCGACTACCTTTTACGCATGGCCACCGACACCCCCCTCGCGCCGGTCGACCCCGAGAATCCCGGCGAGCACCGCGACGTGGGACCGCGGACGCCCACCGCGGCCGACCGCAGGTCCCACGCGCTGCTCGACAAGATCCGACGGCCCTCCGGGTTCGGGTCCCGAGCCCCGCACATCGCCGGCACGATCGTCGGTGTCCTGGCGGCAATCGCGTTGCTGTCCAGCCTCTTCCCGGCGATCCGGCATCTGATCCACGACCCCCGCCGCTACGTCGACGACTACATCATCACCCTCCCCGACACCAGCTTCGCCTGGGCGTTCGTGCTCGCCCTCATCGCCGTCGCGCTCTCGGCCCGCAAGCGGATCGCCTGGTGGATCAGCGTCATCTACCTGATCCTGTTCATGGCGACCAACGCGTTCTATCTCGTGCCGTCGCTGGCCGACGACCTGGGCGTGACGCGGTGGGACCGCACGAACATCTACCTCGGACTGTTCATCGACGCGCTTGCCCTGATGTTCCTGCTGTCGACGTACCGTCAGTTCTACACACGGGTCCGCAAAGGCGCCGTCCTGGCGGCGTTCGGCACCCTGATCGCCGGACTGGCGATCGCGACCCTGCTGGGCTGGGCCTTGGTGTGGGCGTTCCCGCACACGCTGACCCGAGGCGACCGGTTGCCGTACGCGTTCAACCGGGTCGTGGCGTTCGGCGCCATCGACCAGGATGCCTCGTTCGACGGTCGGCACACCCACCTGTTCGTCAACGGCCTGCTGGGACTGTTCGGCGCCCTGGCGCTGATCGCCGCGGCCGTCGTGCTGTTCCGGTCGCAACGGCTGCGCTGGCTCATCACCGCCGAGGACGAGGCCCTCATCCGGGCGCTGATCACGCGGTTCAACGACGACGATTCGCTGGCGTACTTCTCGACCCGCCGCGACAAGGCCGTCGTGTTCTCGCCCGATGGTCGGGCAGCGATCACCTACCGGGTGGAGGTAGGCGTCGGACTGGCGGGCGGTGACCCGATCGGCGATCCGGAGTCGTGGCCGGATGCCATCGCCGAATTCCTCACCCTGTGCGAGAAGTACGGGTGGCACCCGGCGTCAATGGGGTCGAGCCCGCGCGGCGCGGCCGCCTTCGACGCCGCCGGTTTCGTCTCGCTCAACATCGGCGACGAGGCCATCCTGCACACGCGCGAGTTCAGTCTCAGTGGGCCGGCCATGAAGGCGGTGCGCCAGGCCGTGACCCGGACCCGTCGTGCCGGGGTCGGTGTCCGTATCCGACGGCACAACGAGATCGGCGACACCGAGATGGCGAAGATCGTCGCGCGCGCCGACGACTGGCGCGACACCGACGAGGAACGCGGCTTCGCGATGGCGCTCTCGCGCATCGGCGATCCCGCGGACGGCGACTGCCTCCTGGTCGAGGCCGTGATGGACGAGGGCACCCCCGACGAGCGGGTCGTCGGCATGCTGTCCTTCGTGCCGTGGGGGCGTCGTGGTGTCTCGCTCGACCTGATGCGTCGTGACCGGCACGGGCCCAACGGCGTCGTGGAGACCATGGTCGCCGAATTGTGCCGCAACTCCGAGCAATTGGGTATCACCGAGGTCTCGCTGAACTTCGCCGCGTTCCGGGCGTTCTTCGAGCAGGGTCCCCAGATTGGGGCCGGGCCCGTGATGCGGATGGGCTACTCGATCCTCATGTTCGGCTCGCGGTTCTTCCAGATGGAGTCGCTGTACAAGTCGAATGCGAAGTATCTGCCGGACTGGCAGTCGCGCTACCTGTGCTTCGAGGACAGCCGGATCCTGCCCCGGGTGGGCCTCGCCGCGATCGTGACCGAGGGTTTCATCACGTTGCCGCGCTTCGGACGGGCCAAGCACTACACGCAGGGGCCGCCGTCGATCCCGCCCGGTGTCAACGCGCCCGCGCTCATCGCCGAGCTCGACGCCGAGGCAGCCACACCCGAGGGTGCGGTCGTCCACCGGCCGGAACAGGTGCGCGTCCGACTCGAGAAGATGGACCGGCTCGTCGAGCGCGGCTTCGATCCGTACCCGCCGGCCGATCAACCCACTCATACGATCGCGGCGGCCAAGGCCGAGCCCGAGGGAACCGTCGTCACCGTCGCCGGGCGCGTGACGCGACTTCGGGACTTCGGCAAGGTGGTGTTCGCCGACGTCCACGACTGGTCCGGCGAGGTGCAGGTGCTGGTCGAGGATTCCCGGATCATCCCGGGCACACCCGATTTCGGTACCGACGTCGACCTCGGGGATCTGATCCAGGCCCGCGGCGTCGTCGGCACGAGTCGTAAGGGCGAGCTGTCGATCCTGATCGATGCCTGGCGGATCAACGGCAAATGCCTGCGCCCGCTGCCCGACAAGTGGGCCGGTCTCACCGATCCGGAAGCGCGTGTCCGGCAGCGCTATGTCGACCTCGCCATCAACGAGCAGACGCGCAAGTCGCTGGCGACCCGCAGTCTCGTGGTGAAGTCGTTGCGTGACTTCCTCGGCGCTCGTGGCTTTCTCGAGGTCGAGACACCGATCCTGCAGCAGATCCACGGCGGCGCGAACGCCACCCCGTTCCAGACGCACATCAACGCCTACAACCTCGACCTGTATCTGCGGATCGCCCCGGAGCTCTACCTCAAGCGACTGTGTGTCGGAGGTGTCGAGAAGGTCTTCGAGATCGGCCGCAACTTCCGCAACGAGGGTGTCGACTTCAGCCACAACCCCGAGTTCACGAGTCTGGAAGCCTATGAGGCGCACAGTGATTACCTCAAGATGCTCGACCTGACGCGCGAGATGATCCAGTACGCGGCGACGGCGGCCTACGGGGAACCGGTCATCGTGCGCACCGATGCCGACGGAAACGAAGAGCGCGTCGACATCTCCGGGGAGTGGCCGGTCAAGACCGTTCATCAGGTGGTCTCGGAGGGCGCGGAGCAGGAGATCACGCCGGAGACCTCCGTCGAGGAGTTGCGCGCGGTGTGTGACCGCCTGGAAATCAATCACCGGCCCGACTGGGACGCCGGGCAGATCGTCCTGGAACTGTACGAGCACCTCGGCGAGGATCGCACCACCTTCCCGACCTTCTACACCGACTTCCCGACGTCGACGTCGCCCCTCACGCGCGCACACCGGAGCAAGCCGGGCGTCGCCGAGCGGTGGGACCTCGTCGCCTGGGGCGTCGAACTCGGTACGGCTTACACCGAACTCACCGATCCGGTGGAGCAGCGGGCACGCCTCACCGAACAGTCGATCCTGGCTGCCGACGGTGATCCCGAGGCCATGGAACTCGACGAGGACTTCCTGCAGGCACTGGAATACGCGATGCCGCCGACCGGAGGTCTGGGGGTCGGTGTCGACCGGGTGGTCATGCTCATCACCGGACAGTCGATCCGCGAGTCGCTCGCGTTCCCGCTGGCGAAACCGCAGGACGCCTGAGGCGCCTTGGCGCCTTGGGCTCCTGTGTGATGAGCGTTCCTAAGCGTGATGTACACCATCCTCAATCTGTGCGACGCTGAAGACGCTGTGCAGCGCAACTTGTCTCATGAATAGCTGACCTGGAGGCTCAGAGAGATGAAAAGTGCGCGGAGAGTTGTCGTTTCGATCGCCGCGTCGGCCGTGATGCTGACGGGGTCGGGTGTGGGACTCTACGGCGGTGTGGCCGGGGCGGCACCCATTGGCGAGGGTCACGGCCTGAGTACCCCTGCGGGAGCGGGTTTCAGCTCGTTCCCGACGATTTATCAGAACTGGTTCTGGCCCAACATCGGTGTCCGTATGGAGTTCAATACGCTCTTCAATGCGGCGCAGACGCGTGACATCGCGCGTACCGGGATCGTGCCGGCTCTTGCCGGAACGGATCTGCCGTACAGCGGGATCGGCAGGTGGCTCGATGGAGGGGAACTCCAGAAACTCGTAATGACCGGTGGGTGTTTCGCGGTCGGCATCCGGCGGACCGAGGTGCTGTCTCCGGTGACGAAAAAGAAGGTCGCGTGGGCCGTCCAGACCTACCGCACTCCCGGGAACACGCCCCGAGATGTCGCGGCCGTCTGCGAAACCGGCGGGGACAACGGAGGCGGCGGGGACAATCGAGGCGGGGATTCGAATCAGGGCCTCTGATTCTGATCCGGCCACCGCTCGCCGAAACCCTCCTGACCCGAGGTGGCAGTTGAGGTGTCGCACGGGACAGGTCCATGCGTGTGACTTCTTCACGTGTGAGCCCGGCCCCCAGTTCACCTCAGCCGCAGAGTGCTCCGACGGCGTCATGGTCGTGGGTGGGGATCACGCGCACGGTGTGGCGGGCCAGGTGGAGGCGGTGCAGCGTCGCGAACGCCGCGTCGCGGTCGTCGTCGACGAATTCGCCCGGGATGCTCGGCTTCTGGCGCAGGCGCGCCACCTGCTCGAAGTGCCAGGCCGCATCGCCGGCGAGCAGGACCGGGCCGGAGCACGTGCGGGCCAGGACGCCGACGCTCCCGGGGGTGTGCCCGCCGAGGTCGACGACGACCACGGAGCCGTCGCCGAACAGGTCGTGGCTCGCGACGAATGTGGACACGGGCGGGCCGTCGAGTTCGTAGTCGAGGATCGGTCGGCCGTCGGTCAGAGCCGCCCGCACCCCGCCGACCGGTGGTCGCGTGCCCGCCAGTATCCATTCGCGTTCGGGCCGAGGTAGCCACACCGGCAGGCCGGGCAGGTCCAGCAGGCCGCACACGTGATCCCAGTGAGCGTGCGTCGGCAGGGCGAAGTCGGGGGAGCGGTGCAGCGGCCGCAGCTCGAGACCGTCGGCGGTGCTGACCGTCGACCGCGGCGGGGTGATCAGCGGGCGCAAGATCGTCGGCAATTCGGGCAGGACGCGGTGATGGGCGTCGCGGCAGAAGCCGGGATCGACCAAAAACGTGGCCTCGGGGTGCTCGACCACGAAGGTCGTCATCGCCGACGACGCGCGACGCAGGGTACGAGCTCCCTCGACGAGGCCGGCGAGCGGTACCCGTCGGGCGACCTGGGGCAGGGCGCGCACCCGGACCGTCACCTCGCCGTCGGGGAGGCCGGCGTCCTCGATCGCGTCGATGAGTCGCCGATCCGGTGGGCGCGGTCGAAATGCGCCCCGCACGGCGAGCGCACCCGTACGCACCATCTCGGCCGGCGCCGGCCCCGGCTGGCGGAAGGTGGCCACCGCGTATTACTACCCCGACGGCCGGGTGCCCGCGCCGTTTCGGGGCAAGCGGAAGTCATGTGTAGTTCACCGAGGAGAGGTTTTGGGTACCACTCCGCCGTCGTTGAATGGTCCTGGCCCCGCGGAGGGCCTGCTGTCCTCCCAACGGGCTACAACGGAACACAATGTGTAACGACGCGCTAGGGTCCAACGACCTACTCATCGACCCCCGACGTCTGACGAGAGGTACCGGAATGGTTGTCGAAGAGTTCGTACACCAGGACCGTCGGGCGGGCCGTCGCTGACATGCACCCGACCCTCAACTGGTTCGCGGCGACTCTCAGACAGCCGCTGAGTTTTCCCGTGCCTCGTCCTCGACCCGGCAGCACCTGAACCCGTGGCGCCGAGGGAGAGCGACGCCACCGCGAATGCGGATGATGGGGGCGGGGGAGAATCGCAGGTCCTGCGCGACCTGCTGGCTCTGGTGGCCGCAGGGGACCGAGCGGCATTCACGCGCTTCTACGACCTGACCAGTTCGCGGATCTACGGTTTGGCCGTCCGGGTGGTGCGTGATCGGCACTACGCCGAGGAGATCGTCCAGGAGGCATACCTGCAGTACTGGCAGCGGGCCGCCGACTACGACCCGACCCGCGGATCGGTGATCACGTGGATGATGACGATCGCGCACCGGCGCGCCGTCGACCGGGTCCGTACCGAGGACATGCAGACCGAGCGGTTGTCGGAGTACGGCGTCCGGGCCGCCGAACCCGAGATGACGCAGGATCTTCCGCTCGAAGCGGTGCTGCGGTCGGTGGAGGTGAGCGCAGTGCACACCTGCCTCGGACATCTCACGGAACTGCAACGAGGAAGCCTCGAGATGTCGTACTTCGGAGGACTCACCTATCCCGAGGTGGCGGCGCGCACCGACACGCCCCTGCCCACCACGAAATCCCGTATCCGGGACGGCCTGAGACGGCTGCGGAGCTGCCTGGACGCGCAGGACGACCGCTGACGGATCGGCGGTGAGCGCGTCGTGCCGTCCGGCGACGCCGCGCCATCCGCGCGGGCACACTGGACGGGTGCACGAGACGACACCCGACGCGGGTCTGGATTCACCCGGTGAGTTCGTGACGGTCGGGGAGCATCGGCTCCACGTGCTCGACGAGGGGGCGGGTCCGCCGCTGCTGCTCATGGCGGCGCTCGGGAGCAACTGGTTCGACCTCGATCCGCTTGTCGCGCGGCTCGTCTCGTCGTGGCGGGTCGTGCGGTACGACCGCCCGGGTTACGGGCTGTCCGATCCCATCGGTCGGCGTCACCATCCGTCGCTGCTGGGCGAGGTGGAGCGGATGGCCGCGGTGCTCGACGCTCGGGGTATCACCGAACCGGTTGTCGTCGTGGGGCATTCGCTGGCGTCGCTGTATGTGGAGGCGTTCGCACGCCGATATCCCGAGCGGACCGCGGGCGTCGTCATCCTCGACGGATCGTTCGTCCTGGTGCCGTGGCGGATCGTTCCGCTGTCGTTCCGGGTGGGCAACGCCCATCGGGTGGTCGGTGCGGCGCGCGCGGTGACGAGCCGCGTCGGGATTCGTCGCTGGCCCAGTTTCCAGGTGTGGAGCCGCGTCGTGCCCGCGCCACCGGAGGGTCGAGGCGAGCAGCAGCGCCGATGGAGTACGCGCGTCTTCGGGCAGCCGCCCTACCTCCTGGCCCTTCTCGTCGAGAACGCCGCCTTCGGATCGATGAACCAGACGTTGCGGAGTCTGCGACGGTCCGAGCCGATGCCGGACGTCCCGGTGATCGTCGTCGTGGCGTCGTCCAGGCTCCCGGGGTGGCGCCACTTCTGGGAATGGAAGCAGCGACGGTACGCCGACGTGCTCGGTGCCCGCGAGATCGCGGTACTCCCGAGGGCGCGGCACTTCCTCGTGTCGGAGCGCCCGGACGACGTCGCCGAGATCATCGGCGGGGTGCGGCCCATCCCTACCCGCGAGTAACCAGCTACTTGCGGTTACACCTAAACTGTTCGGCATGAGCGAGCTGACCTTCACCCCGACGGCCGACCTCGTCGACGACATCGGCGCCGACGTCCGAAGCTGCGACACCCAGTTCACGCAGTTCGGCGGAAACCGGGAGTTCGTCGGACGGGTGTCGACGGTCAAGTGCTTCCAGGACAACGCCCTGCTGAAGTCGGTTCTGGGTGAATCCAACCCCGGCGGGGTGCTCGTCGTCGACGGCGACGCGTCGGTCCACACCGCACTGGTCGGAGACCTCATCGCCGAGCTCGGCCGCTCCAACGGCTGGGTGGGGATCATCGTCAACGGCGCCATCCGCGACGCCAAGACCATCGGCGGGATGGCGATCGGGGTCAAGGCCCTGGGTACCAACCCGCGCAAGTCGACCAAGACCGGCGCCGGTGAACGCGACGTCCCGCTGACCATCGGCGGCGAGACCTTCACCCCCGGCGACATCGTCTACTCCGACGACGACGGCATCGTGCTCGTCGCCGCTGGAGACAACCAGTAGAGCCCCGACCGCAGACCACGATCCACATCGAAGACCGGACACCCGCACAGCGCTGAGGAGCACCGCCATGCCGAAGCCCACCGCCGACTATTTCGCTCGCCTGGGTGCGCTCGTCGCCATCGACGACGCCGCGAGTCGTCCCACGCGCCCCGTCCTCGAGGCGTTCAGCGGGACGGAGATGGCGACCATCCCGGTCGCCACCGCCGACGATCTCGAGGTGGCGGTCGCTCGGGCCCGCCAGGCGCAGGAGGGATGGGCGGCCCGCACGCCGGCCGACCGCGCCGCGATCATCGACCGCTTCTCCGACCTGGTCCACCGCAACGCGGCGTCGCTGATGGACATCGCGCAGGCCGAGACCGGCAAGGCGCGCATCTACGCGCAAGAAGAGGTCATCGACGTCTCGATCACCGCGCGGCACTACGCGACGAACGGGCCCAAGCTGCTGGCCGATCGCAAGGTCAAGGGCATGCTGCCGGGCGCGACCAGCGTGCGCGTGCGGTACCTGCCCAAGGGTGTGGTCGGCATCATCAGCCCGTGGAACTACCCGCTGACACTGGCCGTGTCCGATGCGGTGGCCGCCCTGATCGCCGGCAACGGCGTCGTGATCAAACCCGACAGCCAGACGCCGTACTGCGCGCTGGCCCTGGCCGAGTTGCTGTATGAGGCGGGTCTGCCGCGTGAGCTGTACGCCGTGGTGCCCGGACCGGGAAGCGTTGTCGGGCAAGCAATCATGGCCAGCACCGACTACGTGATGTTCACCGGCTCCTCGGAGACCGGGGCCACCCTCGCCGAACAGGCCGGGCGTCGGCTCATCGGCTTCTCGGCCGAACTCGGCGGCAAGAACCCGATGGTCGTCACCGCGAGCGCCGACATCGCCAACGCCGTGCGCGGCGCGGCGCGCGCGTCGTACTCCAACTCCGGGCAGCTGTGCATCTCGATCGAACGGATCTACGTCGACAAGAAGATCGCCGACGACTTCGCCGAGCGGTTCGCTGCGTATGTCTCCACGATGAAGCTGTCGGCCTCCTACGATTTCAGCGCCGACATGGGTTCGCTGGCCTCGGCCGCGCAGATCGACACCGCCGAAGCACACGTCGAGGACGCGGTCGCCAAGGGCGCGAAGGTGCTCGCCGGCGGCAAGCGTCGCGCGGACCTGGGCCCCTTCTTCTTCGAGCCGACGGTCCTCACCGACGTCACCGACGACATGGTGTGTTTCGCGAACGAGACCTTCGGACCGGTCGTCTCGATCTACCCGGTGGACTCCACCGACGAGGCGATCAAGCTCGCCAACGACACCGACTACGGTCTCAACGCCAGCGTCTTCGCCGGTAGCAGCGCCGAGGCGCAGCAGGTCGCCGAACAACTGCGCGCCGGGACGGTGAACATCAACGAGGGTTACGCCGCCGCATGGGCGTCGACGGCGGCCCCGATGGGCGGCATGGGCATCTCCGGCATGGGACGCCGCCACGGTGACGAGGGCCTCCTGAAGTACACCGAGCCGCAGACCATCGCCGAGCAGCGTTTCATCGGCATCGATCGCATGCCGGTGGTCCCGACGAGCATCTACCGCGCCATCACGCCGACCGCCGTCCGCGCGTTGAAGTACCTGCCGGGGCGGTAAAAGAGTTCACACTCTGCTTCGTTCGGGAGCGGGATGACTCGTTCCCTCGACGGGCGTCGAGTAGGACGAATCTCCGTCCACCTCAGGGTGTGGGAAGGGCAGATCGCCCTTCGACCTCGCTCACAGGGACGCAAATTCCTCACCTCGGACGGCGTCGCCACCACCCGGTCGCTCCGGTCGGGCCGCGACGTCTCCATCTGGCGTGCCTCGGGAGCACGATTTCGCTGATCGAGACGCCCGATGTCCTGCCCCGTCGGTGTGAGCGTGGTTACGGTAGGCCTCGTGACCCGAACACGTCATGGACGCAGAAAATCCGTCCGATCACCGGCCCGTGGGCTTGCGACGATGACCGCGTCCGCGGCCGTCGTGGCTGGGTTGTTCATCGCCGGCCCGGCGGCTCATGCTCGAGTGCCGCTGCAGGTCACTGCTGTGACTGGCGGGATGACCATCCCCTGGGGTGTAGTTGTTGCACCCGACGGCACCGTGCTTTCCGGTGAGCGCGCGGGGCGGTTTGTTGCGGTGCGCCCCGGTGGAAAACGTGTGAACGTCAGAGCAGATCTGTCGAAGATCTTCGCGGTCCACGAGGCGGGCCTCATGGGGCTCGCCATCGACCAACGGTTCTCGGACAACCGGCGTGTGTATTCGTGTCAAGCGGAGTACACGGTGCCCGGCGCCTTTGTCGTGCCGGAACCTCTTGGCGGCGCACCTCTTCCGGCCCCACAGACTGGTCAGACCATCAAGGTGGTGTCGTGGCGGGTGAGTGCGGACTGGACGCAGATGATCCGTGAACGGACGGTCCTCGGTGGAATCCCCGTGACGTCCTCCGGCAGTCGTGCCGGATGCGGCCTATCCGCTACCGCCGACAGCCTCTGGGTCGGTACCGGCGACACAGGCACACCATCCGTTGCCCAGGACCGGAAGTCGCTGGGCGGCAAAGTTTTACACATCAAATTCGACGGTACGCCCGCTCCGGGAAACCCGAACCCGCGCAGCCCGATCTACAGCCTCGGGCATCGCAACGTACAGGGCGTGGCGGTCCAGCCCGGCACGGGTCGCGTGTACGCCATCGAGCAGGGCACGAGCCGCGACGACGAGCTGAACCGCATCGTCGCCGGGGGCAACTACGGTTATAAGCCCGATCGCACACCGATCATCTACGACGAATCGGTGCCGATGACCGATCCGGTACGGGTCCCCGGCGCGATCGGTCCGGTCTGGAGTTCGGGCAACGAGACGATCGCTCTGCCCGGAATCGCATTCCTGCCCGAAACCGGTTGGGGCGCATACAACGGCGGCGTCGTGCTGACGGCGCTCAAGGGCAAACGACTGGTGTTCCTTAAGCTCTCTGACGACGGACGCCACGTGGTGTCGCGAACCGAGGCCCTGAAGGACGAGCATGGTCGCCTGCGCGGGGTGACCGTTGCGCCCGACGGCTCGCTGATCCTGACAACCAGCGACGGCGAAGGCGCAGACCGCATCCTGCGGGTGCGCTGGGACGGCTGAGCAATGTGCGACAACTTGGCCGTCGGACACGCAATCGACCGTGATCGTCGGCGCACCGAAGTTCGCCGGTGGTACCGGCGGTCCGGCGCGCGTGATCGCCATGGTGTGAATCGGACACAGAAAGGTCATCGATGACGACGCGCATCACCCGGTTCGACCGCGGACCCCACACCTTCGACGTCACCGACGAAGGTCCGATCGACGGTGAACCGATCGTGCTGTTGCACGGGTTCCCCCAGCGGGCCTCGTGCTGGGAACTGGTCGCGGAAATCTTGCACGACAACGGGTTCAGGACCCTCGCACCGGACCAGCGTGGGTACTCGCCCGGTGCTCGCCCCGCACGCCGACGGGACTACGTGCAGAGCGAACTGACCGCGGACGTGCTCGCCCTGCTCGACGCCGCAGGCCTCGAACGAGCCCACGTCGTCGGCCACGACTGGGGCGCACTCGTCGGGTGGGCGGTCGCCGCGCACCATCCCGAGCGGGTGAAAACGCTGACCGCCCTGTCTGTTCCGCACCCAGGGGCGTTCCTGCGCTCGATGCGCCACGGACAGATCTTCCGGTCCTGGTACATGGCCGCCTTCCAGATTCCGGTCCTGCCCGAGAAGTTCCTCGGCTGGGCGATGCGAACACAACCGGACTTCGGGGAGCGGATGGGACTTCCGCAACCGTTCGCGTCGCGGATCGCCCGTGAGATCGGTGACTACGGCGCCCTTCCCGGCGCGCTGGGTTGGTATCGCGCGATGCCGCTCCCCGACAAGCGATCCGCGCCCCGGCGGGTCCGCGTCCCGACCACGTTCGTGTGGGGCGACGCGGACCCGGCGATCGGCGAGGAGGCGGCCCGCCTGTGTTCGGGGTGGGTCGACGCGAAGTACGAGTTCATCGCGTTGCGCGGTGCCGACCATTGGCTGCCCGAAGCGCACGCCGACGACGTTGTCGCCGCGGTTCTCGACCGGGTCGGCGATCTCGCCCCGGCGAACGGGTCGACCACCGCCCCGTCGGCGGCGGGACCGTCAGCGCAGGACTCGGCGTAACACGACGAAGACGATCAGCGCGACCACAGCTGCGAGCCCGGCATACGCGGGCGTGAGATTGGTGGTCGGGGGTTCGGTGGGCGAACCCGATCGCAACTGCGCGAAAGTCGCACGGGCGGCGTCTGATTCGGCGACCACATCGACCGGCGGGTGCGCGGGCGTGGGATCGGCGGGCGCGGGGGCCGAGGACGCGGTCGGGGCCGGCTTCGGGGAGTGCGTCACCGGCGGCTCGGGGGGCGACGCCGGGGTCGTGGCCGACGACACCTGAGGCGCTTCGGGTTCCGGGGTCGGAGTCGGCGGATCCACTGGCTCCGGGGCGGGCGGCGCCGACTTCGGCGGCGCCTTCTTGGCAGGTGCCTTCTTGGCTGCCGACTTCTTCGCCGGTGCGGCCCCGGCGGCCTTTTTCGCGGGGCTCTTCTTGGCCGGCGCCTTTTTCGCGGGGCTCTTCTTCGCCGCCTTCTTCGGCGGGAGCTTGTCGCCGCCGGATTCGGCGGCCGCCGTCTCCGGCGAGGCCTTCTTCGCTACCGGCGCGTCGGGTACGGAGGCGGACTCTTCCGGTGCGGCAATCGGGAACAGCGCCTGCTCGTCTTGGTTCGACTCACCGGCGGACGGCGTGGCGTTCGGATCCGGCTCGGTCATACGGCGCTCCCTCGCAAGTGTCCGGCAGGCGCCCGGCAACTGCTGCGCCGCGCGACACGTTCGCACCCATCCTAATGGTGTGCCCCGGAACCGGGCACCGGCGACCGGATCCCGCAGCCTGTTTCCACACGTACCGCTGATCGCTCGCCGATCTCACCCAAGCGGCCGCCGCCCACCGGCGCGGCGAGGACCCGGCTCGGACCGTGGGTCAGGAACGGACCCCGAGCCGTGCGAGGATGTCGGCGTCGACGGCTTCGAGTTCGTCGGCGATGGACTTGTGGGCGGTGCGGCGCTGACCGGCCGACATCGTCTCGGCGGTCTGCACCGCGACGTCCAGATTGTCGAGGCGCTTGGTCATCGCCGCGACGAAATCCGTGGAGTCGGAGCTGGTGTCCTGCGCGACGACCTTCTCCAGTGCCGTACGGGTGGTCGCGATCCGCGCGGACAGGGTCGCTCCGTGACCGCTGAACTGGCGCAACACCTCCGGTGAGACCCCCGCGCGGTTCGCCTGCAGTGTGGAGAGCTGTTCGCGTCCGGCGACCGCGGCCCGGTAGACGACGGGTGCGGCGATCGGTGCCACGAGCCGGGCGACGGTGAGGTAGCGCTTCACGCTGGCCGGGCTGAGAGCCTTCGCGTCGGCCGCGGCCTGCGCCTCGACGGCGAACTTCTTCGCCTCGGCCTTGCTCACCTTCGTCTGGGACTTGGCGAGCTGCTTGGCGGTCTTGCGCTCGGCCTTCATCTCCTTCTGGAAGTACTTGTGCTCGTTCTTGCGCCGGGCCTTTTGTTCCTTGCGCCGCGACTTGGCGTCGAACTTGGCCTCCAGCTTGGCTTTCGCCTTGAGAGCCTTGGCCTCTGCCTTGCGCTGAGCACGAGTCGTACCGTCGGAGGAGAACAATCCCATCGAATGCCCTTTCGCTGCTGCCGAGAAGACCGCAGTGGACCCCCGGCCTGCTCTCGTTCCGCTCCCGGCGCCGGTGTCGACCGGCTCGCTCGATCGCGTCCGGCGCCGCACTTCGTGGCCCCGCTCGCTTCGCTCCCGACGTCAGGCGCGCGTGATAACAAGTACAAGCATGACATGTGGTTGTATCCGACCACGTGTCCGTCCGTTCGAGCCCGGAAAGGGATGGCGTGGTCCCTGTCGTGTTGTCGCCGCGCGACCTCGCCGGTTGCGAGCACCGGGTCGCCCTCGATTTCGCGCACGACAGACGTCCCGCCGACGAACCCGATCCGCCTGGCGTGCAGCGCCGCAAGGAGGCCGCGGCCGACCATCGGGCGGCGATCCGCGAGCTGCTCCGGGGGGTACACAGCGATCAGCCGGGCGCGTTCGTGGTCGTCGACGCCGATGCGAGCACCGCTGAGCGCGTCGCGGCCACGCTGCGTGCCTGCGACGCCGGGGCGTCGTGGATCTGGAACGCGACCCTGCCGACCGACCGGGAGCACGGGCGCCGTGGCCATTCCGAACTGCTGGTGCGGGTCGGGGACGGTTACACACCCGTCATCGTCGTCAACCACCGGGTCAGCCAGCCGGCGAAATCGACGCCGGAACCGGACGGGCGCGCGCCCAGCCTGGTGACCAGTCCGTTCTGGATGTGGGCACCGAGCCCCGACCCGTATCGGACCGGCCGGCCGAACCGACGGGACAACCTCCGGCTGGCTCATCTCACCGCCATGCTCGTGGAGATCGGCAGGGCGTCGTCGACCGACACGACAGAGTTGCGCGGCGGCGTGATCGGCGTGGACGCGGACTGCATCGTCGTCCTGGACACCGGGGCGATGCTCGAGGACTACTCGGCGATCCTCGAGCATCGGCTCGCGGTCGCGGGTGGGCAGGTCCCCACCGAGCCCCGCCGGATCAGCGAATGCCGTTCGTGCCCGTGGTGGGTGCGCTGCGGACCGGAGCTCGAGGAGAAGCGCGACGTCAGTCTCGTGGCGAGCGGCAACCAGGGTTCGGTCCTGATTGATGCCGGGATCACGACGATCGACGAACTGGCCGCACAGCGCGGGGCCCCACCGGAGGGCTGGCCGGGAGGCGTCCGGTTCGGCGACGCGATCATCAACGCGATCGCCTGGCTCACCGGCACCGAGCTCGTCCGGCGCGTCGACTCGCCGCGGGTCCACCGCGCCGACATCGAGATCGACGTCGACATGGAGAGCTACGGCGAGCACGGGGCGTATCTGTGGGGGACACTGCGCACCGACACCACCGACTCGTCCGCGCCCGTCGAGTACCGCCCGTTCGTCACCTGGGACCCGCTGCCCACGCGCGACGAAGCGCGGTCGTTCGCCGAGTTCTGGGGATGGCTCATGGCCGAACGCGCCGCCGCCCGCGAGGCCGGGAAGACGTTCGCGGCCTACTGCTACTCCCAGCAGGCGGAGAACCGATGGCTGCTGGGGTCGGCCGACCGCTTCGCCGGCGAGCCGGGCATCCCGGCGCGCGCCGAGGTCCAGGCCTTCATCGCATCGTCGGAATGGGTGGACATCTACGAGGCGGTCGGCGAGAACTTCATCTGCCCGCGGGGCAAGGGCTTGAAACGAGTGGCGCCGGTCGCGGGGTTCTCGTGGCGCGACGACGACGCGAGC
Source organism: Gordonia sp. ALPHA1B1 (assembly GCF_005502615.1). Lineage (NCBI taxonomy): Bacteria > Bacillati > Actinomycetota > Actinomycetes > Mycobacteriales > Gordoniaceae > Gordonia > Gordonia sp. ALPHA1B1. The sequence continues at coordinate 27,252 of NZ_SCOC01000015.1, forward strand.
GGCGAGGCGTCGATGGAGTGGTACCGGGCGGCTGTCGCGCTCGGGGGCGGGCGCCCCGACGACGGGCAGCGCCGGCGACTTCTCGAATACAACGAAGACGATGTCCGTGCCACAAAAGTGTTGCGCGAGTGGATGACCGACGGCGCGGCCGCGCAGGTGCCGCACGAGCGGGATCTGCTCGACCGGTTCCGGGCGAGCTGACGACCTCAGCCGAACCGTTGGGTCGAACGTCTCGCCGCCGCGTCTCAGGGACGCATCGAGCGCAACGAGTCGAGGAACGACCCGCTGCCGAGCAGGGCGACGGCGCCGAGCAGCAACAGTGCTCCCGGCGCCACGCCGAGGACGAACTTCCGCACCGACGTCAACGTCGAGTCCTCCGGCACACCGGTCGAGGCCTGCGGCGGATCGACCGGCGGACCCGCGGCACCCGCAACCGTCTGCGAGGTGTCGGTGCCGTCGGCTTCGACGCCGGTGTCGGGCTGTGGAGAACGACGATCGGTGTCCGGCCCGCTGCCGGAGCCGGAGTCCGGAGTCGGCCCGGTCGAACCACCTCCACCAGGCGGGGCGACCGTCGGTACGTCGGTGACGGCCGGACCGGTGTTCGCGGGGACCCCGGCCAGGTCGGACTCGCTCACATCGCCATCGGACGCCGAGGGAGCGTCCTCCTCCCGGCGGATGCCGCGGGACGGGTCGTCACCGTCGCCATCGCGCCCGGACGTGGTTTCGCGCCCGGACGTCGACGGATCCGGATCGCCGGTACAGGTCGTGGTCGTGGTCTCGCTCGTCGTGTCCGACGTCCCTGGCATGGGCGACGATCCACAACCGCAGCCCGTGGGATGGGACGGTGCGGAGGACTCGTCCGTGGTCTCGGGGTCCGTGGTTTCGGGTTCGGTCGTCTCGGGGTCATCGGTTGCCGAGCCCGCGGGTGTGTCGGTGTCGGTGTCGTCGACCTCGTCCGTGTCATCGGGATCGCTGTCGGAGTCGGAGTCGGAGTCGGAGTCGGAGTGGGCGTCACCGGCCCAGTCCGCGCCTGGCGCATCGGGGCCGGGTGGGGCTGTCGAGGCCACCCCGGGCGCGACGACGGTGAAGAGAATCGCGGCGAGAGCGATCAGAAGGACGGCGAGACCACGCGGCTTGGCACGGGCGCCGCGGGGGGTCGGGAGACGGTGGCTCATCGTTCGTCAGGCGTACAGTCGAGGGGGTGAAACATCGTCGCTGACACCATGCGGCGGATCGACGCGCACCGCGGGCCGAACCCGAATGTTCATCTGACGGATCCGCGTCGGCAACCCATGACCCCCATGAATGTGAAGAACGCCACACTATCGATCGTTACACCATCTTTACAGGTGATACGCGCAGAGCGCGGCGGTCCGGTACTTTCTGATCGTACCGATCGTTGCAACGGCCGTGTACAGCGGGCTTTAATGCTTGCAAATTCAAATTTTGCGTTTCGGAGAAGATTGTCATGACTTCAGGAGGGGCGGAGAAGCCTATGGGCGACACCGGACGCACCGACTCCGATCGTTCGAGGACGACGGACGCGGATGCTCTTGACCCCGGGCTGTTCGCCCGGCGGCTCGAGGAACTGTTCCGGACGGTTCCTGGTCCGAACGGTAGGGCGTACAGCGCGAAGGCGATCGCGGCGCGATCGACCGAGCGGGGGTTCCGACTCGGCGAGTCGTATCTGAGCCAACTGCGATCGGGGAAGGCCAAGTCTCCCTCGTTCCGCACGGTGGAGGGCATCGCGGCCGCTTTCGGGGTCGACGTGCACTACTTTCTCGAGGATCGGGCCGCGCAGCGTACCCGCGACGAGATCGATCTGATGCGGTTGCAGGCCGACACGAACGTCCAGCTGGCGGCCTTCCGCCTGGCCGGGTTGTCGAGTGATTCGGTCACGGTGGTGAACGAGCTGATCAAGGTGCTGCGCGAGCAGCAGGGTCTGCCCAAGGATCCGCCGGACGTGATCGCGGCCGGTCTGAGCGACACCAAGCCGTCGGCCGATTCGCGGCTTCGCGTCGTCGGAGACCACAGCGACGACTGACCGCCGGTGAGGCGTTCGCGGAGCCATTCGTTCCGGACCGAGGGGTGTCGGCCCGGACAGGCCAGCGAAGTCGATCGCTGCGGGTGGATTCCGGCGTGGTGCGCGCTCGTGATTCGATGAGCTCATGCGTCGATCCGAGCGCGCATTGCGCGCATTGTGCCGCGCCGAGCTGAAGGGGCTCGATCTCGATCTGCCCCTCGACGTGGCTCAACTCTGCGAACGGTACGGTGACCGTCGCGGTCGGCCCATCCGCTTGATCGAGCATGCCTTGCCCGCGGGGGTTCCCAACGGCATCTGGCTGGCCGCGACCGACGCGGACTACTTCTTCCACCAGGCCCACACCTCACGCTTGCACCGCAACCAGATCGTCGTCCACGAGTTCGGCCATCTGATCGCCGGCCATCAGATCCTCGGTGAGGCCTCGGCGGCGGGGATCGCCGCCCTGACGCAGGACGAGTCGGCAGCCGCGCTCCGGCGCACGTGCTACTCCGACGACGCCGAGTGGGAAGCCGAGATGCTCGCCTCGTTGATTCTCGGCTGGGCCGAGGACGCCGGCACCGGCGTCGGGAGCACCGCGTCGCACGGCGAACTGCGTGGACTCCAGAAACTGTTGGGGGGTCATCGCGGATGGCTGTGACACGCCGGTCGGTTGCGGCACCGGGAAGAATGTGAGTCCCTGTTGGGCGTGATCACTGTCGCGGGCGGGGGCCCGACGGTCAATCTGCTGGCCTCCGGGGTGGACGTCGGGATCGGCGCGGTCAACGCCGTCGCCGCGGTCGTCTTCGCCCTCGCGTTCTGTTGGCGCCTCGATCAGATCCGCCGTGCGGGATGGGGGTTGCAGCCGCTGGCGATGATGATCGCCGTGGCGGCGCTGACCCTCGCATTCGTCGTCGTCGACGACTCGGTCGCCGACGTGCTCAACGAGGTCGGTTTCACCGGCCTGTCGAGGGTGGCGTTCTACGCGCTCCTCGCGATCGGGGTCGCGGCGCTCGTGGTGGTGTTCTTCTTCCCCGGCAAGGTCACGCGCGAACGCCGGGCCGGATGGGAGGCGTTGCCCCTCGTCGTGGCACTCGTCGGGCTGCAGGTGACCATGCTGGTCATCCCGGTCGAGATCCGGACCGCGACCATCGACGAATGGACCGTCCAGAACTGGGGTTTCGCGCTGTTCATGCTGATCGCCAGCGGCTACCTCGCCTACGGCTTCGTCGCCTGCGTCAACAGCGTCCGCAAGTTCTATGCGACGGCGGACGGCTATCTCCGTGTGTCCCTTGGCCTTCTGATGACGGGTCTGACGTGTCTCGCGGTCGGCGCGGTCTGTCAGATCGTGTTCGTGATCGTGTCCGCGACGAACGTCGTTCGGTCGCCGTGGCTCCTGACGACGAATCGGGCCGTCGCCATCGTCGGCGTCGTCACGTTCCTGATGGGGATCAGCTATCCGATGGTCTACGCGCGGGTTCAGTCGGTCGCGGCCAACCGGCGTCGTCGACGCCTCGACGCCGAACTCGTGCCCCTGTGGCGACTGGTGACCGACGCGGTCCCCGAAGTGGTGCTACCGGATGCCGGCCGGCTGACACCGACCACCCGATTGCATCGGCGCGTCGTCGAGACCCGAGACGCGTTGACGCAGTTGAGTCCTCGGGTCCCGGCGGTGTTCGGGTATGCCGAACCCGAGGTGCAGGCGAGGCTGTTGCGGGCCGCCGTGGCCGGACACGATCCGCGAGAGGGTGACGGCGGTGCCGTCCGAGACCTGGCGCCGGCCGATGGCGAGGGTCTCGAAGCTGATGCCGTGCCGTTGATCAGACTGGCCCGGGCGCTCGACGCCGTGCAGTTGGTCGAGGAGCCGGCCGACCGGTGACGCGCCGGCCGGCCCTCGAACAGGCGAAGTCGCCTCAGGTGAATCCAACGAGTCGGTCGGACTAGCGCGGCGCCATCCGGATCGCGCCGTCCATGCGGATGGTCTCTCCGTTGAGGTAGTTGTGCGCGACGATGAATTCCGCCAATTGCGCGTACTCGTCGGGCTCGCCGAGACGTTGCGGAAACGGGATGCCCTCGGCGAGGGTCTTCTGGAACTCGGGGGTGACACCAGCCAGCATCGGCGTGCTGATGGTGCCGGGGGCGATGGTGCACACGCGCACGCCGACGCGTGCGAGGTCGCGAGCCGCCGAGATGGTCATCGCGTGCACACCACCCTTCGACGCCGCGTAGGCGATCTGACCGATCTGGCCTTCGAACGCGGCCACCGATGCGGTGTTGATGATGACGCCGCGCTGACCGTCGCCGTCGATGGTGGACTCTTCCTGCATGCGGTTGGCGGCCAGTCGCATGACGTTGAAGGTGCCGACCAGGTTGATGTCGATGACCTTGCGGAAGAGGTCGAGCTCGTGCGGTCCCTTCTTGCCGAGTATCCGTGCGGCCCAGCCGACGCCGGCGCAGTTGACCGCGACGCGCAGCGGTGTCCCGGACTCGGCGATGGTGTCGATGACGGCCTGGACCTGGGTCTCGTCGGTGACGTCGGCCGCGACCAGCGTGACTCCGTCGGTGGGCGCGGCCTTGTCGATCGAGGCCTGCAGGTCGAGGCCGAAGACCTGGGCGCCGGCTGCGGCGAAACGCCGTGCGGTGGCCGCACCGAGGCCGGAGGCCCCGCCGGTGACCAGTACGGAAGCGCCTGAAACGTCCATGTGTGAGGTGATCCTTTCGCGGTACCCGACCCGTTCTCCTGCCGGCCGCGCCGCCGTCGTCGGCGACGCCGCTCCGGCTCGTGCTGCGGTTTCACGATAGTCAGACGGCTCGCACCAACCGCGAAAGACCCCCTGAATTACCGAACGAGCGCTCGGACGCCCTCGTCGGAACGGAGGCGGTTCTCCCGGCGGATCAGCACGATGCCGATCCCGGTGATGATCACGACTGCACTGAGCGTGCCGGCGATCACGGGCACCGACGCACCGATCAGACCGTCGGTGATGAGCCAGGCCGCGAACGCGAAGAAGAGAACTGCCGCGCCGATCGCGATGACGCGCTCGGGGAGGTGGCGGCCGAGGAGCACACCCACGCCGATGGCGAGAGCGTCGGCGGCGACCATGCCGAGCGTGGACCCGATCCAGACCCCGAGCCAGTCGTTGTCGGTGGCCAGCGTGATGGTCGCGAGCATGGTCTTGTCGCCCAGTTCGGCGAGGAAGAACGCCGACATGACGGCGAAGAACACCGAGGCGCCGACGCGGGTCGCCCGGTTGGACTCCTCGTCGTCGAGCCGGTCTCCGCGCAGCGTCCAGAGGCCGAAGACAAGCATCGCCAGGCCGGCGAGGATCGTCAGGAGCGTGGTGGGTATCGACAGACCGAGGAAGTGGCCGAAGAACACCGAGACCGCGTGCACTGCGGTTGTGGCCACAGTGATCGCGAGGAGGACGACCCACCAGCGATAGCGCAGGGCGTAGGTCATCGCCATCAGCTGTGACTTGTCACCGAGTTCGGCCACGAAGATCACGCCGAAGCTGAGGAGCAGGGCGGCAATCACGGACGCCAGGTTAGTCAGCGCTAACTCGCGGACGCAACTCGTCGAAGACCCGTATTTCCGCAGGTAGGGACATCAAAATCAGATGTTCGGGGACCCGTATCCACGCGGTCGGTGACCCGTCGTACGGCCTTCGAGCGGCCGCCCCGCCCTACGCTGCGAGAAGCATGGCCAGCACCGCGGTGTCGGGGTCGGCGTTGGGGTCGATACCCACCTGATTGCGGAGGTTGACCACCGTGCCGTCGGCCTCCGCCTCGGCCCATCCCGCCCGGTGTTCGAGCCCGAGTTCGGGGAGTCCGGGCAGCAGCACGCACCCGGAGGCGACCTGGGAACACTCGGGCAGGGACGGGCGCGTCTGCGACGGGGGATGCAGCATGACCAGCGCCGGCGGATTGTTCAGGAAGCGGCCCGCCTCGACGAAGCTGTCGTCGACGACATTGCCGATCGCGACCATCATCCCGACGGTGTCCGCCTCACCCTGCTCCGGACGCTGCTCGACCACGCCGAAGATCGTCGTCGTGGGCAGGAAACCCGGCCGGCAGGCGATCCGGACCGAGGCCACCAGCGTCTGCGTCCACTCGAGCGTCGACTCCGGCCAGCGGCCCGAGATGAGAATGCCGTTCAGCGTGCCCTCGTGCTGGAACGGTGTGAGGCCGATCGGAATCGATTGCATCATGTCCTCCTCCGACCCGGGCACGACCTCGGGTGATCCACGGACTGGGGACCGACGGCCGACCCTGGTGAGAAGACCTTCCACCGGTGGCGAGGCGTCGACAACTCGAAACACCGTGTTGTGATGGATCTTTAACATGCGAACGAACGACAGCGGTGGTCGCGGAGCACTGTCCCCGCCGGTGGGGGCGACGACACCAGGCACACTGGACCGGTGAAGAACTCGCCCCCGCTGCGACCCATGGAGTTCGCGTCCGTCGCGATCTTCGGCGGACTGACCGTCGCGGCGGTGGTCATCGCGTCGGTCATCCCACTGGCCCAGGCCGCCGGACTGCTCGCCCCGGTGCCGCTCGCACTCATCGCGGCGCGTACGCGGCCGCGGGCCCTGGTCACCGCCACGGTCGCCACCACCGCGGTCGCGTTCGCGATGGCGGGCACCGGCGCGATGGCAACCGTCCTCGGATCCGCGCTGGTCGGCGGCCTGGTCGGCGACATCAAGCGCCGGGGCCGGGGGATCGGTGTGCTCGGGGTCGCCACGCTGGTCGCCTCGCCGGTGCTCGGTGGGATCTCCGTGCTGATCCTCCTGATCCTGGTGCCGCTGCGTGAGCTGACGATCGAGGCGATGACCAACTCCATCCACGGCGTCGCGAAGTGGCTGCACGGATGGGGCCCGACCGGCGGCGTCGCCGATGGGCTCGACGCCATGAGCCGGAGCATCGACGACGACTGGTGGGTGTGGGTCTGGGTGTCGGGAACCCTCGGCACCGCGATCTCGCTGCTCGTCGCGTGGTGGATCCTCGGTTCCGTGATCAGCAGGCTGCGGGACGTGCCGAGCGAGGACACGCTCGATGCCGTCCCGTCGGGGTTCGCCCCGGCCGCGGTGGTCACCGCGGCCCACGATCCGGGCATCGCGCCGCTTCCGGTGGTCTTCGAACATGTCGGATTCGCCTACGCACCGGAGGCGCGCCCGGTGCTGCACGACATCGACCTGCGGATCGATCCCGGTGAGTTCGTCGCCGTCGTCGGCGCCAACGGTTCCGGGAAGTCGACGCTGGCGAAGATCCTGGCCGGGCGTGACCCGTCCACCGGTGTGGTCCACCGGCCGGGCCTGCCCGGTCTGGGCGCGCACGGCGGGACCGCGCTCGTCCTGCAGCGTCCAGAGATACAGATGCTGGGTTCCCGCGTTGCCGACGACGTCGTCTGGGGTCTGCCGCCCGGCGTCGACGTCGACGTCGAAGCACTGCTCGACGAGGTCGGTCTCGCCGGACTCGGTGACCGGGAGACCACGGACCTGTCCGGCGGTCAGCAGCAGCGGCTCGCGATCGCCGCGGCGCTCGCCCGTGATCCGCAGCTCCTCATCGCCGACGAGGTGACGTCCATGGTCGACCCGGAAGGCCGGGGACAATTGCTGGCGCTGCTGGCGGGCCTGCCGGCGCGCCGGGGGATCGCCGTCGTCCTGGTGACGCACCGCGGCAGCGAGGCGGCGGCGGCCGATCGGGTGATCCACCTGGCCGGGGGACGCCTCGTGCCGCACGCGCCCGACTGGATGCCGGGTCCCGACGCCGACCTGGGCGCGCCGAACCCGCGCCCGTCGCCCCCGCCCGCACCGACCTCGCGGATCGGCGGGCCGCTCCTCGTGCTCGACCAGGTGGGTTACGCGCACCTGCCGGGCTCACCGTGGGAGGTCGTTGCCCTGCAGGACATCTCGCTGACGGTCTACCGCGGCGAGGGACTCCTCGTCGTCGGCGGCAACGGATCGGGCAAGACGACTCTCGCGTGGATCATGGCCGGCCTGCTCCCGCCCGGGACCGGTACCTGCCGTCTGCTGGACATCCACGAGAAGATCACTCCCGGAGCGGGTTTCGACGCCGGAACACCGATGACGGAGCGGGTCGGCGCGGTCGGACTCGGATTCCAGCACGCGCGTCTGCAACTGCAGAAGGTCACCGTCGCCGACGAGATCATGGCGGCCGGTGGTGAGAAGGTGGGCACCGCCGAGGTCGCCCGGGTCCTCGAACTCGTCGGGTTGCCGCGCCGGATGGCGGTCACCAAGGTCGACGCGCTGTCGGGCGGACAGATGCGGCGCGTCGTGCTGGCCGGTCTCATCGCGCGCCATCCCGACCTGCTGGTCCTGGACGAGCCGCTGGCCGGTCTCGATCCGCCGGCACGCGAGGAGATCGTCGCACTGCTGGCCCGGCTCCGCGCCGACGGGATGACCATCGTGATCATCTCGCACGACTTCGAGTCGTTGGAGTCGGTGTGCACCCGGCGGGTCCGACTGGTCGACGGGCGTCTCCTGCCCGATTCGCAGCAGATGATCGACCAGGCTCCCGGCTGGGACGGAGGAACCCGATGACGATGCGTACCGTCCCGCTGCGGCAGGTGCCCGGCGACTCGTTCGTGCACCGGCTGTGGGCGGGGACCAAACTCGTGATCGTGCTGATCCTCGGGATCATGACCTGGGTGCTGCCGTCGTGGCCGGCGCTGGGCATGGTCGCCGCGGTGGTGGTGATCACCGCCCTCGTCGCGGGAATCCCGTTGGGCGCCATACCTCGTCCGCCGTGGTGGTTCTGGGGTCTGATCGGCATCGGCGTCGCGTTCAACGTGTCGTTCGCCGGCATCCCCGGCGCCCTGGTCTTCCTGCGCGCGATCACCCTGGCACTCGTCCTCGTCGCCAGTTCGATCCTCGTCATCTGGACCACTCCCATGGCCGACGTGGCGCCGGCGCTGGCGCGGCTGATGCGCCCGCTGCGGTGGCTCCGGCTGCCCGTCGATGAGTGGGCGGTCGCGATCGCGTTGTGCCTCAGGGGTCTTCCGCTGCTCATCGAGGAGTTGCGCATGCTGCGTGCGGCGCATCGCCTCCGGCCGACGGCCAAGGGCCGCAGCGACCATCCGTCGGCGGAGATGGGGATCATGGATCTGATCACCGCGGCGATGTCGTCGGCGCTCCGACGCAGCGCCGAGATGTCCGAGGCGATCACCGCCCGGGGCGGCACCGGCCGCCTGACCGCCCATCAGGCCGGCCCCGGGCGCGCAGATGTGGTGGCGCTCATCGTCATCGGCCTGGCCTGCGCGGTCGCCATCACGGTCACGCTCGTCCTGTGATCGGGAGTGGGCGTCAGCGTCCCTCGTTCACGCGCCCCGCTCCCTGAGGAGTGAGGAGCGATAGCGACGAGCCACGAAGGGCTGGCGAGGCACGTCACTGGGCCCTTCGTGGCTCGCTTCGCTCGCACCTCAGGGAGCAAGCGTTCAGCTTCGGGCGCTCCTCAGCTCAGGGAGCAAGGGTTCAGCTTCGGGCGCTCCTCGGCTCAGTGAGCAAGGGTTCGGCTCCGAGCGCTCCTCAGGGGGCAATGGGGGTCGCTTCGCGTCGCGCAAACAAACGGCGCCGGTCACCCGAAGGTGACCGGCGCTGTTGAGGTTCGGCGAACCGGGATCAGGCCGGGACGACCAGGCCGCTTCCCTGGCTCTTCGCGCGGGCGAGACGCTCGTTGGCGTCGGCCCAGTTCACGACGTTCCACCACGCCTTGACGTAGTCGGGCTTGACGTTCTGGTAGTCGAGGTAGAAGGCGTGCTCCCACATGTCCAGCATGACGACCGGGATGATGGCGGCGGGGATGTTGCCGCTCTGGTCGGTCAGCTGCAGGATGACGAGCTTGCCGCCGATGGTGTCGTAACCCAGGATCGCCCAGCCCGAACCCTGCAGGGTGGTGGCGGCGGCGGTGAAGTGGGCCTTGAACTTGTCGAAACCACCGAACTGTTCGGTGAGGGCGGCCGCGAGGTCGCCGTCGGGCTCGCCACCGCCGTTGGGCGACAGGTTCTTCCAGAAGATGGAGTGGTTGGTGTGACCGCCCAGGTGGAACGACAGGGTGGCGGAGAGTCCGTAGACCTTGCCGGCGATGCTGTCGTCGTCGCGGGCCGCGGCCAGCTTCTCCAGGGTGTCGTTCGCGCCCTTGACGTAGGTGGCGTGGTGCTTGCTGTGATGGAGCTCCATGATCCTGCCGGAGATGTGCGGTTCCAGTGCCGCGTAGTCGTAATCGAGATCCGGCAAGGTGTATTCAGCCACGATGTTCCTCTCTGAGGTGCTACTCGTTTCCCTGTCCACGCATGGCCCCGACGACTCGGCCGGGCGCCACGCGAATGCTTCCAGCCTTCCCCAGAGCATGGGTGATTGCAACAATCCCGCGCCAAGAAACATCAAGTGCGGTTGAGATGTCATCGACGCGAGAGTGCGTCGGCTGAGTTGACCAGGCCGCATCGAGGCGGCTGGGTTCAGATGAGGACGAGCAGGATGAAGACCGCGATGAGCGCGAGAATGGTCAGGGCGCTTGTGCGGCAACTCCTCGCGACGTCGTAGTTGGCGCGTGGAGCGGTCCGACCGAGCCCGGGGGCGCGTCGGAGATCTCCGGTCGCGTGCGTCGCCATCGTCGCCTCTCGTCCCTGGAACGGCTGCACATCCCTGCCGGCGGACGGGCCGCGATGGCGTACGAGTGATCGGTATCACAGTGCCACGGATGTGACCGCCATCATAAACAGACTCGAACGGTCAGCTCAACTCGTCGTCGCCGGGCCGTATCCCACCGCGCGTAGACTTGGCGCATGTCATGGCTCGACCAGCTCTTCGCCGCCGGTTCACGCAAACAGGATCTCGTCGCCGCCGACGCTGCACTGCCCGGCCGCTCGTCCGAGATCACGGTCCCGGGCGAGCACCTCGTTCTCGGAACGCCCATGCGCGGTCGGGCCGATTCCGACGGCTCCCACGTACACGGCATCGGACGCTTCGTCGACGGCCTCGACGCGATCGTCCTGGCCGGTGGCTGCTTCTGGGGGATCGAGGAGATCTTCTGGCAGGTCCCCGGTGTGTACACGACCGCCGTCGGATACGCGGGCGGTTACACGCCGAATCCGACCTACGAGGAGACCTGCACCGCGCGGACCGGTCACACCGAGTCGGCGCTGGTGGTCTTCGATCCGGCCGTCGTCGATCTCGAAGGCCTGCTGAAGGTCTTCTGGGAGTCGCATGACCCGACGCAGGAGATGCGTCAGGGCAACGACATCGGCACCCAGTACCGGTCAGCCGTGTACGCCCTGACCGACGCGGACCTTGACGTCGTCCGCAGCACCGCCGCAACCTTCCAGACCGCACTCGACGCTGCGGGCCAGGGTGCGATCGCCACCGAGATCAAACCGCTGGCGCAGGCGGGCGACGGACGGTTCTACTACGCCGAGGACTACCACCAGCAGTATCTGGCGAAGAACCCGCATGGATACCGCTGCCATGCCGCGACCGGTGTCGCCTACCCCGCCTGACGTCGCGGTGCGCGGTCGTACCCATCGGTCGCAGACCCGACGAGACACGCGGTGACCGAACGGATCTCGCTGCGGCAGTGGAATCGCACCCTGCTGCAGCGCCAGCACCTGCTCACCCGCGTCGCGGAGGACGCCATCGAGGTCCTGGACCGCTGCGTCGGACTGCAGTCCCAGGACCCGCGGGCGGCGTTCTTCGGATTGTGGTCGCGGATCGCGGATTTCGATCCCCTCGAGCTGGACGATCTATTGACCGACCGCGAGGTCGTGCGCATGACGCTGCTGCGCGCGACGATCTTCCTGATCGACGCCGAGGACGCACGCTGGATTCGTCCACTCGCCGAGCCCACGCTGCGGCGTGGACTCACCGACATCCACGCCCAGCGACTGGTGGACGCCGACCCGACGCAAGTCGTGCGGTCCGCCGCCGAGATTCTCGCGGGTCGCGAACTCGCCGTCGCCGACCTCGGGAGCGAACTGGTTGCCCGCCATCCGGCGGAAGATGCGTCGACCCTGACCGCCATCGCACGGTCCGGGCTGCCACTGGTCCAGGTCCCCCCGCGTGGTTTGTGGCGCGGGCGGGGCGCTCCGACCTACCGCCTGTTCGACGAGTGGGCCGGCCCGGGCGAGCCGGCCGTCGTCGACGACGAAGCCCGTGCCGATCTCGTCCGGATGTATCTGCGCGGGTTCGGCCCGGCCACCGTGAAGGCCATCCAGACGTGGTCCGGGCTCACCCGGTTGCGACCCCTCGTCGAAAAGCTGGAGGCGGACTGGGAGCTCGTCCGCCTCGACGGCCCGAACGGCGAGGTTCTCTACGACCTCGACGGTCTCGCCCTCGCCGACCCGGATGCGCCGGCGCCGGCCCGGCTGATCGCCCCCTTCGACCACGTGATCGGCGCCCAGGCCGACCGAATCCGGGTCGCCGACCCGGAGATGTACCGGCGCACCGTGACTCCCAATGGCCGGTCGCCCGGATTCGTGTTCCTCGACGGATTCCTCGCGGGGACATGGTCTCTCGACGCCGAGGACGTTTCGGCGGTCGAGTATCTGCGTCCGGTGACCGCCGCCGAACGGCGCGAGGTCGACACCGAGGTCGATCGGCTCCGTGAATTCCTGGTCGATACCTGAAGCTCGGAGCGACGGGGCCCGGCAGATGTCGCACATCGTGGCGCCGAGCGCAACGACACACTACGTCTGCGCACCGGATCGAAGGAGCCCGCGACTCAATCGCCAGTGCGCGGGTTCCGCGAGGTGATGCAGTAGCGGCGACCGGCTGGATCCGCCATCGTCGTCCAGTGCGGGAAGTGCTCGATCGCGCGGGCGCCCCAGTCCTCGTGTCGTGCGACCTCGTCGGGGACGGAATTCGTGGCGATGTCGAGGTGTGCGGTCGCCACATCGCCGTCCGGTGACTCATCCTGTTTGCGCTGCAACAGGATTCCGAGGGTCACCGCGGGGTCGCGGCGAAGCGCGACCAGCTCGGGCCGACCCCGGGGCTTCGTCGGCCAGCCGGTGAACCCGGTCCAGAAGTCGACCTCGGCGTCGAACATGCCGGCGGGGATGTCGATGCACAGCTGGTCGATGATGCTGATGGCGTCGCCGGGCCAACGGATGGGCCGCGACCGTTTCGATTCGCCTTCCCACGGCACGATGCAGAACACGAAACCGGCGGGTGACCGGAGGGTGAGGTGGGTGCCGGCGTCGACGACGAGGGTCGCACCGAGTGCCTGTGCCTCGGCGGTGGCGGCGTGCGGGTCGTCGGTGTGGATGTCGAGGTGCACTCCGCCCGGTCCGTCGTCGATGCGCTGGACTCGCAGATGCGGGTCGCCGTAGAAGGGCTCCAGCGAGGCGAACTCGCGGTGCTCACCCCGCGGCGGGGAGACCGTGCTGCCCGAGATCGCGCGCCAGAAGGTCACCTCGCTGCCGAACACCTCGGCGGGGAAGTCGAGGAATGCGCTGAGCCACCGCACCTGCACCCGGCAGATTCTACGGTGCGTCCCACGTCGCGGACTGTCGCGGCGCGTGGGAAAACAGCAGGCGGGTCGCCGTCGTTACACTCGGACAGATGACTGCAGGACCGCTGGGGGCGGTGGGGAAGAAATTCTCGAAGGCGCGGACCGAGCAGGTCGCCGTCGTCCGTCTCGACGGCCCGATCGGGATCGCGGGGATGGGCAAGCACGGCGTCAACACCGAGTCCGTCGAGCCGGTTCTGAAGAAGGCGTTCGCCACGGAGCGGTTGCGGGCCGTCGTGGTCGTCATCAACTCGCCCGGTGGCTCGCCTGCGCAGTCGGAGTACATCGCCGAACGCATCCGCCAGCTGTCGGCGGAGAAGGGCGTGCCGGTCCTCGCGTTCTGTGAGGACGTCGCGGCCTCCGGTGGCTACTGGATCGCCTGCGCGGCTGATGAGATCTTCGCCGCCCACACCTCCATCGTCGGCTCGATCGGGGTCGTGTCGTCGGGCTTCGGTTTCTCGGCCGTGCTCGACCGCTTCGGTGTACAGCGCAGGCTGTACACGACCGGTGAGAACAAGGCGCGACTCGACACCTTCTCGCCCGAACAGCCCGAGGACGTCGAATGGCTGAAGGAATTGCAGGGCCAGCTGCACGAGGCGTTCATCGCGTGGGTCCGGCAGCGCCGCGGTAAAAAGCTGACCGCTTCCGACGCGGAACTCTTCAACGGCGACGTGTGGATCGGTCACCGCGCCGCGGAACTCGGGGTCGTCGACGGGATCGGCGTGATGCGCTCGGTCGTCGCCGAGCGGTACCCCGACGCGGAGATCACCGTCGTGGAGACGCCGAAGCCGCTGCTCATGAGACTCGTGGGAAGCCAGACATCGGTTGCCGGATTTGCGGAGAGCGTGACGACCGGCGTTCTGGCGGCATTCGACCGCGCCCCGTCGTTGCGGCTGTCGCTGCTCCACCGGGACTGAAAGGCCCGATCACAGCCCGTTCACATGGTTTTGCTTGTAAATTGTCCCCACGTTATCCACAGGTGCTGTTCATCGAAGGAAGAGTTCACGACGTTCCGGCGTGTGCACTTTCGTGAATTTCCTACGCGCACATTCGGCTAAACGAGTGATCGCGGTCACAAGTCGCGGGCCGGTGGCCAGCGTTTTTCCACAATTCCACAGTCTCATCCCCAAGTAGACGGTCAGTGCGCGAACGAGGGACAAATGTCCAGGACGTACATGTGGATAAATTTATGTAGGTCTACATAGCGCCTTGCTCCACACCCGTCTCGGTGATGACGGCGGGGCGCGCGGGCAGTGTGTCCGGTCGAGCTGCCGCCGCGCCCGGCCGTCTCTGTGCCACCATGGAAAACGTGAGCATGGGCGACATCACTCAGGTGCCGGTGACCGACCTTCCGGATGACTTCACCGGGCAGACCGACGCGGTGATGCTCGACGTCCGTGAGGACGACGAATGGGCGTCCGGTCACATCCGGGGCGCCGTGCACATCCCGCTGGCCGAGGTGCCCGGCCGCCTTGCCGAACTCGACCCCGATCACGATCTGTACGTGGTCTGCCACTCCAGCGGCCGATCGATGCGCGTGCTGCAGTACCTCGCCCAGGTCGGATACGACGGGATCTACGTCCGCGGCGGCATGCTCGCCTGGCAGGAACACGGCAAGCCCGTCGAGATCGGTGATACGCGACCCGCGGGCGACGCCGGCCGATGATCGACCTGTGCCCGCGGTGTCGAATCCAGGCACCGCACCGTCCCGGCCGTGAACACTGCCCCCGATGCGGCGGACCGCTCAGCGTCGTCGAGGATGCCGCGCGGGCGCTGGCCGCCCGGCAGACGCCGGCACGATCGCCGGCGCCCGGCGCGGTGCGCCCGCCGCACGTCCCGTCTCGCTCCGGCCCGGCCCCGGTGTCCGCCGGACGTCTCTACCGCAGTCGCAACGTCCGGTGGGTGGCCCGCCGCCCACCCGAGGCGATTCCTGTCCGCCGCGGCCCCTCGGGTCGACGTGGCCCCCGACTGATTCCCCGGTACGTCTACATACCCACCTGGGGTCTGCACGACGAACCGGCGGAGGTCGACACCGCGCACCAGAAACTCGAGAGTTCGCGTGTCCGACTGCAGTTCGCCCTGAACGTGGCGGGCTCTGCGCTGGCCGCGTCCGCACTGGTCCATCTCGTGCGCTACCTCCTGCTGGTCGTCAACCGCGACCGTCCGCTGCCCGAATTCCTCATCGTCGCGTCCGACTGGCTGACCATCTTCGTCGGTGTCGTCGCATTCCTCGGATTCGTCCTGGCGACGCTGGCTTTCATGCGCTGGGTCCTGGAGTTGCGCGCGGACACCTACGCCGCGGCCGGTCTCGTCGACCCGCGCCGGCCCGGTTGGGTCGCCGCGCTCGCCGGCCTGCCGCTGGTCAACCTCATCGGTGCGCCGCTGGTGGTGCAGGAGGTCGCTGTGCATCGGGTCGGCCAGGACCCCGCGCTCGATGCCGACCTCGTCGGCCGACGACTCCGCAAGTTGTGGGTCGCCTGGGTGGTGGTGAATGTGGCGGCCGGGGCGGCGATCATCGCCCGGCTCGTCGCGTGGCGCTCGGACTCGCTGCAGACCGGGGCGAACGCGATGGTGATGGTCATCGTCAGCGCAGCGGTCTCGGCTGCCTTCGCCTTCTGGATGGCACGCCGGGTGCGGACACTGTTCGACGCCGCCGCGGCGGCCCCGGTCCCGACGAGACGGTGGGTGGCGGTCGGATGAACTCAGGGGTGAACGTGGGCGCGGCCGAAAAGGTCTCCCGATCGGGCAAGCCGGCGGTGGTGGCGCACCGCGGGGCGTCGGGCGACTGTCCGGAACACACCCTGGCCGCCTACGAGCTGGCTCTCGCACAGGGCGCGGACGGCCTCGAGTGCGATGTCCGGTTGACCGCCGAGCACGAACTCGTGTGCGTGCACGACCGGACCGTCGACCGGACGTCCGACGGCTCGGGGATCGTCAGCGAGATGACGCTCGCCGAACTGCGCGAGCTCGACTTCGGGAGCTGGCATGCCGCTGGTGGACCCGCGTCGATCCTGACGCTGCGGGAGCTGCTCACGCTGACCCTGGACTGGCGCCGACCCGTCCGCCTGTTCATCGAGACCAAGCATCCGGTGCGGTTCGGCAGTCTCGTCGAGCAGAAGCTCCTCGAGATGCTGCACGAGTTCGGGGTGGCGACGCCGCCGTCGGCCGATCACAGCCGCGCCGTGGTCATCTCGTTCTCGTCGGCCGGGGTCTGGCGGATCCGGCGCCACGCCCCGATGCTGCCGACGATCCTGCTCGGTGACACCGCCCGGGTCCTGGGCGGGGGCGCCGCGACCGCGGTCGGGGCGACCGGCATCGGACCGTCGGTGATGACCCTGCGGCAGTACCCGGACCTGGTCGATCGCGCCGCCGCCGCCGGTCGGGTCACCTACTGCTGGACCGTCGACGAGCAGGTCGACGTCCAGCTGTGTGCCGATCTCGGTGTGCGGTGGCTGGCCACCAACCACCCGGCGAAGGTGCGCGACTGGCTGGTCACCGTCGACTGAGCTGCCGCCCGCACGACCTGTCGGGCGCCGCGGGCCGACGTGAGAGAGTGGACCGATGGGCAAGAAGAGCAAACGGGGTAGTGGACCACGTCCGGGAAGCAATCGCGCCGAGCGCGTCGCAGCACGTAAGGCACGCCAGGCCGCAGCTCTGGCGCCGCCGCCCCGGCCCTTCGCCGGGTTCGCGTCCGAATGCGATTTCGTCGCGCTGCGGACCTTCGTCGCCTCGGCGACTGCGCGGTTGGAGCTCACCGAGCCGGCCGGTTCCCGCAACGACGTCTCGATGGTGACGATCCTGCCGGGCGCGGTACCTGCTCTCGCGCGCGACCTCGACGGTGCGACAGAGGGTTTCGTGGGTCTGCAGACCGACCCCGATCGCTCGGCGCTGACCGTCGAACTCGCCGCGGCCATCGCGTGGGCCGCTCACGCCGACGCCGGCAGTGAGTTCGACCTCGAGGCTGCCGACGAGGCCCCGAGCCTCGACGAGGTCGTGAAGACCGACGCCGCCTTGGACATCACGGTGCACCAGGACTTCGGCTGGTGGTTCGTGGAGGGCACCGAGGTCCCGGCGGAGATCACGGCCATGTTCGAGCGCGCCAACGACTCGGTGCTGCCGACCGCGCGGCTCGTGGTCGACAGCGGCGCCGGTGCGCCCTGGTGGGTCGATGCGGGCGAACGTGCGCACCTGCGCTGGATTCGACCCGAGCCGGAGGACGACCTGATGTCGGCGATGGCCCGGCTCCACGCCGCCGGTCATCTGACGATGGGTGAGGGTTCCCGGTTCGCCGGATCGTTCCGCACCCACGGATTGCTCGTCCCGGTCTTCGACCTCGACAACGAGATGCACCACGAAGAGTGGTACGCCGGTCTCAACGAGCTCGATCGCCGCCTCGGCGAAGCGCTCGCCGACACCTCGCCGCTGAAGATCGAACAACGCAGCTCCCGCAACGGCATTCGCGGTCGCCAGGTCACGCTGCGCTGACCGGCGTGGTCCGTAACCGCGCTGTTTCTGCTCCCTGAGAGCCTTCTTCTGCTCCCTGAGGTGCGAGCGAAGCGAGCCACGAAGGGGCGTGGTGACGTCCGTCGCCAGCCCTTCGTGGCTCGTCGCTTGCGCTCCTCGCACCTCAGGGAGCGAGGGTTATGTCGTTCTCTCGGATCTGGAGCGGGGGTTTCGCGGCTCTTTCGGATTGGGGCGGATGGAACTCCGTCAGATGTTCCCGCCGGCCGCGACCGGTGCGGTGGCGTCGGATGTCTTCTCGCCGTTGAACTCTCGTTCGACGAAGTTCTCCAGGTCGAAGAGGTTTCCGTTGCAGCGTTCGGCGATGGTCTGCAGGGTCGTCATGGTCGCGACCTCCTCGACCTGTTCCTTGAGGAACCACTGCACGAACTGCTCGCCGAGGTAGTCGCCGGTGTCGCGGGCCGACTTCGCCAGGTCGACGACCTGCTGGGTCACCGTCTTCTCCTGTGCGAGAGCGAGATCGATGGGCGCACGGTAGTCCTCGAACCGGTTGTTCGGTGCCGGGATGCCGGGGATCTCGACCTCCATGTCGCGGTCGAGGAAGTACTGCACGATCATCATCGCGTGATTGCGCTCTTCGACGGCCTGGCGGTAGAAGAGCTTTGCCAGCTGGGGCATGTCGTGGTTGTCGAAATAGGTGGCGACCGCGATGTACTGCTGCGAGGCGTAGAACTCGTTGCTGATCTGGTCGTGCAGCAGCTGATGGAACTTCGTGTGTTCGGACATGCGGCCCATCGTAGAACCGAAAAATGGCTCTCACCAGCAAGTTCAGGCTAAGTAAGGCAAGTCTGGCCTGCGTTTGGCGACCCTTTCACGACGGCCCGCCGGCGTCGACGAGAAGCTCGTCGGGGACGGGCTGACCTGCGCGGAGGTAGCCGAAGAACTCCTCGGTCTGCTCGGTGACGGGCAGCGCCAGTCCTTCGTCGGTGAAGGTGCTCTCGCCGGCCGGGGTCGTCGTCGTGATGGGGTCGCGCAGCGCGAACATGAGGGACGCGAGGTTCCAGATGTGATCTCGCTCATCGACGGTGAGCGCGTCGATGGCGCCGCCGACAAATCCGAAGAGTCGGAACGGGTTGAGCAGGACCGACGGACTGGTCGCCCGAGACACGAGTGCGGCGAGGAACTTCCGCTGATTGACCACTCGCGCGAGGTCGGCGCGCGGGAATGCGCGCGTCCGGACCAGCCCGAGAGCCTGCCTGCCGTCGAGGCGGTGACAGCCTTTCGCCAGGCGCAGACCGGCTTTGGGGTCGTTGAGCGGTTGGTCTATACACATGTCGACGCCGCCGACCGAGTCGACGAGGGTGTCGAATCCGCCGAAGCCGATCTCGGCGTAGTGGTCGATGCGGATGCCGGTCAGGTTCTCGACGGTCTGCACGAGCAGCGCCGGACCGCCGATGCTGAACGAGGCGTTGATCTTCAGGCTGCCGTGACCCGGCACCTCCACGTACAGGTCGCGCGGGATGCTCACCACGATCGCCTTGCCGCCGCCGGGTGGGTTGTGGACGAGCATGATCGTGTCGGTGCGGGAGCCGTCGGCGTCACCCGTGGCCAGCGCCCGGCGTTGTTCCTCGGTGAGATCGGATCGCGAGTCGGTGCCGACGATGAGCCAGTTGGTGCCGGGGGTGTCCGACGGGCGTCCGGCGTAGGCCGGCAGGGCGTCGATCCGGTCCAGTCTCGTGTCGTAGTAGAACAGCAGTCCCACACTGCCGAGGACGACGACGAGCAGCAGGATCATCAGGATCTTGCCCACCCGGACCGCGCGGCGCCCCGTGCGCCGGGGCCGGGGAGGACCGGCCGGCCGCGGGGGCGCGGGCGGACGTCCGACGGCCCGGTCGCGGTCGCGACGGTCGCCACGCGGCGGACGAGGTCCACGAGACCGATCGTCGGGGATCGGCTCCGGCTTCTGGGTGGGCGCATACCCGCCGGGAGCGGGCCGCGCCGACGGTGGCGGCCGATCGGCCGGGGACGGGTGCGGGGGCCGGCCGGTGGGACCGGGGCCCGGCGCCCGGCGCGGGTCGGGACCGCGTGCAGGGATCCGCGGCATGGCCTGCGGATGAGCGGACGGACCGACGGCACCGGGAGGCGGGCGGTGGCCTTGTCCGGGTGGCGGCCCCGGGCGCGGAGACGGGCCCGCTGGCCGCCCGGGCGGCATCGGCGGTCCGGGGCGACCTCGCCGGAGGATCGGCGGGTCCTGCTCGTTCATCCCAACCAATGTACGCATGGGCGGTGGCGACGGATGTCGGTCGGTTGGTTGCCGACGTGGCGTCGAACCGCCCACATGAGGTCTCGTTCCGGACCGAACGGGGTACAGGACACGCCATGACCGACAAACACGTCGCCGACGCCACGTCGCAGGACTCCGGGAACGATGACGCCCGGACCGACGGCGGGCACACCCCGCTGCGTCGCGCCATCACCGGCAAACTCCTGTTCCTGTTCATCCTGGGCGACGTCCTCGGTGCGGGCATCTATGCGCTCGTCGGTGAGGTCGCCGGTGAGGTCGGGGGAGCGATCTGGGTGCCGTTGGCGCTCGCCCTCGCGCTGGCGATGCTGACCGCGGCGTCGTATGCGGAGCTCGTCACCAAGTACCCGGGGGCCGGCGGCGCGGCGGTGTTCGCGCGGCACGCGTACCGCCATCCGCTCATCTCGTTCCTGGTGGGGTTCTGCATGCTGGCGGCCGGGGTGACGAGCGCCGCCGGGTTGGCGCTCGCCTTCGCGGGTGACTACCTGCAGGTCTTTCTGGACGTGCCCACCACCGCGGCGGCCCTGGTGTTCCTGCTCGCCGTCGCGGCGCTGAACGCCCGCGGGATCACCGAGTCCCTGCGGGCCAACGTGGTGATGACGGTGGTGGAGGTCTCCGGACTCCTGCTCGTCGTCGTGCTGGCCGGGATCGTGCTGGGTCGCGGTGACGGTGAGCCGCAGCGGGTGCTGGAGTTCACCGACGAGACCACCCCGGCTCTCGCCGTGCTGGGCGCGGCGTTGCTCGCCTACTACTCGTTCGTCGGGTTCGAGACCTCCGCGAACATGGCCGAAGAGGTTCGTGACGTGCGGCGGGTCTATCCGAAGGCGCTGTTCGGTGCGCTGATCGCCGCCGGCGTCGTCTACGTCCTCGTCGGTCTCGCCGTGTCGGTCGTCGCGCCACCGGAGCGCCTGGTGGAGTCGTCGGGCCCGCTGCTCGAGGTCGTCTCGATCGCCGATGTCGGGATCCCCGACCAGCTGTTCTCCCTGATCGCGCTCATCGCCGTCGCGAACGGCGCGCTGCTCACGATGATCATGGCGTCGCGCCTGACCTTCGGCATGGCCCGCGACGGGTTGCTGCCGGGTGCGCTGGCGAAGGTGCTGCCCGGTCGTCGGACGCCGTGGACGGCGATCGTCGCCACCACCGCCGTCGCGATGATCCTCTCGGCGACCGGGACCGTCGCGGCACTCGCCGAGACGGTGGTGCTCCTGCTGCTGTTCGTGTTCGTCAGCACCAACGTCGCCGTCCTCGTCCTGCGCCGCGACCGCACGGACACCGACCACTTCCGGGCGCCGACGATCCTGCCCGTGCTCGCGGTGATCTCCTGCATCGTCCTGATGACGCAGCAGAGCGCGTCGACCTGGTTGCGCGCGGGCATCCTGATCGTCGTCGGACTCGTGCTCTATCTCCTCGCGCGTGTGACCGGGTCGGGTGGGCGCCGGGTCATCGACGACGACATCGACGACGACCACAGCCCCGGGCGCCTCACCTGACGCGGATGTTGTTCGCGCGGTAGTCGTATCCGTCCTGACTCGCTCGCTCGTACTGGAACTCGACGGTCTGCCCCGGCACCAGGTCCCGGAAACCGGTACCGACGATCTCGCCGTAGAACGCCCACGCCCCGCCCGGGGTGGCGTCGGAATCGAGTACGCCCCATCCCTCTTCGCCGTTCCACGACCGAACGGTCCCGGTGGTGTTCGGGCCGAGGGCGGTCGGTGTCGGTGACGTCGGTGCGTCGGTGAGGGCGGTCTCCTCGATCGTCGTGAGTCCGTCCGGTCCGGCATCACCGACGCTGTGCCACAGGGCAGTTCGGAACACGCCATTGTGCTTCGGATCCGGCCGGGCCACCTCGGTCGGCCAGACCGAGAGCGCCACATATCGGCATCCGCTTTCCGGTGGCACAGCTATCGCATGGTCGAAGTCGACGACAGTCCCCGGACGCAAGCCGGGCAGGGACAGCTCGTCGAGATTCTGAACGGCCCGAACACGGACGACGAAAGTGGTCACGTGGACGGTGCCGGACAACGCCGGTGACTCGATGACACCCCAGCCCTCGTCGTGGTGCCATTCGCGGATCGTCCCGGTTGTCGACATCGGTCCACCGTAGGCGCCGGACCCGTGGCGCGACAGTGAATTACCGTTGGGGCACTTCGCGTCCGGGTGGGGCGAACGCCGCTAGGACAGGGGTGCAGGCCGAGGCCTGGGAAAACGTATGATCTCGAGCCCGGAATCCGGGCACGACGTCATACGGCTTCTCAACGCTCCGCGAGCGATCCGATCTCGGGGGCGTCCGGGCCGAAGTGGCGGAAGAGTGCTCGGCGTCGGGAACGGGTGCCGGTCCATTCCAGATAGCGCGGACCGGCCGGTGTCCGTGCGATGACCTGGTAGACAACAGCGTTGCGGACCCACGCGAGACCGAACGCCCACGGCGCCGCAGGGCGGAGACCGAGGTCGCGCATGCCGCGCACGCCGAGGAAGCCCTGCAGCATGCTCAGCAGGCGGGCGCGGGTGTAGCGCGCGGCGAGGCGGGGGAACAACCGGTAGTGCAAGCGGCTCTGGGCGTCGACGATCGCCGTCGTGAGGGCCGCGCCGGCGTCGGTCACGTCGTGCTGCGCGAGTAAGACCGCATAACTCAGCTGATGCTGGTCGCGTTCGGAGTCGAAGAGCCAGTCGTCGTCGACGCCGATCAGCCACCCGACGTACTTCCAGAGGTGCATGAGGGCGCGGGAGTCGTCACGGCTCACCGGGACGCCGAGGGCGCGGACCCCCATCATCAGTGCGCCGCTGAAGAGGTTCAGCGTCGCGGCGAGGTCGGACTGGTTGATCGGCAGGCCCCACTGGTCGATGTCCCAGCGGCCGTTGTGCTCATACCGCTCGTTGACCAGGGCGTGCATGAGGCGCACATGGACGGTGAGTCGCCAGCCGTCGCCGTCGCGTGCCATCCCGCCCGGTTCGCCGACCGCGATGGCCCAGGTCTGCGTCTCGCCGAGTCGTCGGATGACCGTGTTCCCGGTGAGGCCGCCGGTCGCGACCAGCAGGTCGGCGGGCCCGCCGAAGCGGTAGCCGCCGATCAGGGAGAGCTGGAGCAGGACGTCGTTGGCGTTCTGGCCGAACCGTCGATAGACGGCGGCCCCGCGGTCGCAGAGAGCGCGATCGACCCAGTCCGGTGTCTTCTCTACGAGTGCGAAGAAGTCGCGCAGGGCGTCGGGCGCATCGGAGGGCATGTCACCGGCAAGCGCCTGCTCGAACTGGCGCATCGTGACCCGGCCGTCGGCGTCCCGCGGGAGGCGCATGGCCCGGACCAGCGCCGCGGCGGGTTCGTCTCGCGTGCGCAGCCGACGCCCGAGCTCCGCGAGCTCGTCGTCGCCGGGCTCACGGAGGTGGTTGTAGACCTTGAGGAGTCTGCCGATGCGCCGGCCGCGGGACTCGGCGGCTCGATGGCGTCGCGGGAAGGGGAGGCTCGCCGGCTCGGCGGTCGGGTCGGACGGCGCATCGACGGTCATGAGACGAATCTAGCTAATCATCTCACCCCGTTCAATGGTGGCCGGTAGGGGCGCACGGTCGGAGTGCACAGTCGACGGGAATCGACGCACAGTCGACGAGATAGGCCGCACGGTCGACGATGTCTCGGTTCTCAGCCGACCCAGGACAGATGGTCGCGGAGCAGTCCGTAGCCGACGAAGGCGACCACGTCGATGACCGCGTGGGCGATCACGAGGGGCCAGACGCGGCCGGTGACCTGGAAGAAGCGCCCGTAGACCACGCCCATGACCAGATTCCCGAGTCCGCCGCCGAAGCCCTGGTACAGGTGATAGCCGCCGCGGAGGATCGCGCTGGCGGCGAGCGACGCGTTGTCGGACACCCCGAGTTGTCGCAACCGGGTGATGAAGTACGCGACCACCACGATCTCCTCGGCGGCGGCGTTGCCGATCGCGATGAGCACCAGAACCGGCCACTCCCACCAGGTGTCGGCCTGGCTGGGCACCAGGCTCGCGTTGAGGCCCAGGGCCCGGGCCACGGCGACGAGTCCCAGGCCGGGCAGACCGATGACGGCGGCGAGAACCAGGCCCGAGGGGATGTCGCGGCGCGGGGTCCACCGACCCAGACCGACGCGCGACAGTCCGATCCCGCTGCGCCACAACAGGTATATGCCCAAACCGGCGATGGCGAACAGTCGGAGGCCGCCCATGATCTGCCGGACGGCGTCGATGAGACCGAGGTCGGAACGACTGGGATTGAGTGCGACCGTCGTCTCGCCGATTCCGCCGGCGAGCTGCGCCTCGAGCAGTGCGAGTGCCGCGGACAGTGCCGAGAACGCGAATGTGAGGACACCGACGATGACCAGTTCGACGATGATGCCGCGTCGTTCGGTCCGGTCGGTCACGACCGGGATGCCGTGGGGCGACGGTGTGAGGTACTCGCGCAAGGCCATGCCGGTCAGCCTAGGACCCCGCGATCCGTGGTGCGGATGCGTGATCCGCGGGCGGCGATGCTACGGAAGCCGGATCAGTCGGGCATCGAGTTCAGGAACGGACAGCCCGCTAGATTCCGCAGCGCGCGGGACAGTTCGAACACGTCGGAGACCGGCCGCGCGAACGGGAGGCGGACGTCGGAGTCGCTGTCGAGTCCCTCGATGCGGAACCGGATGCCGAAGCGGTCGAGGCCGAGCGGCCGCACCCGTCCGGTGCGCAGCTCGACGGGAAGCTTGCGGACCAGTTGTCCGACGATGTCGGCGTGGTCGCTGTCGAGATGTTCGAGCCAGCTGCCCTCGTGCTCCCAGAAGGGGTCGGGGTCGGCGTCGGCGAGCTCGGTGGCCGACACCGACGCCGCGCCGTCCGAGGACGCGATGACCGCGGTGTCGACCTGCAGACGCATCATCGACGCGCCGTGTCCGATGTCGAGGAGACCGTCGTCGGGGTGTTCGCCCGCGATCTCGATGGCCAGGTCGCGTTCCAGGTCGCGCGGGACCTCGTGCAACGTGCCGTTCAGCCAGATCACCGAACGCACGCGTTCACGCAGGTCGATGGGTGCCCAGTCGGTGACCTCGAGCATGGCGGGCACGCCCTCGGCGCCGTCGACGGTCCGCATCGCGTCGCCGTCGGTGGGGACGAGGACGAAGGCCTGGGACTCGAAGAGGTGCACGACGTCGATCGGGGTGGCGTCCGCGCCCTCGACGGCCAGGATGGCGGAACCGCCGCGACGACAAGCCGTCTGGATCATCTCGGCATCCGTGGGGCGGTCGGTCGTCGTTCTCGTCATGACAGTCTCTCCGGTCGGCGTCGCGGGGCGCGGGTCGTATGAAAGGTAACCCTAACCTAAATACCCGGAGCGCACGCGTCAATGGTTTCGACACCCCTGCGTAGAGCCTGGGACACATGCGCGAAAGGGTCTCGGCAGGCCTGTTCCACTAGGCTCGTGTGGTGCCTGTGATCGCCTACTTCGGCCCGCCCGGAACCTTCACCGAGATGGCGCTCGACGCGGTCCTCGCCGAACAACGGTCCGCGGACGGCCTCGACCTGTCGGGCGGGGTCGACCGGGTCGCCGCGTCGAGTCCTGCCGCCACCATCGCCATGATCCGCTCCGGAGATGCCGACTACGGCTGTGTGCCGATCGAGAGTTCGCTGGAGGGTTCGGTGCCGGCGACGATGGACGCACTGGTGCCGCCCGCGGCCGACGCCGTAAACGGTCGGGTGCAGGCCTTCGCCGAGACGGTGCTCGACATCTCGTTCGCCATAGCCGCAGCCGCGCCGATGGTCGCGGCCGATGTCCGCACGATCGCCGCCTACCCGGTTGCCTCCGCGCAGGTGCGTCAGTCGATCGGTGAGCTTTTCCCCAACGCCGAGTTCGTGATCGCGAGCTCCAATGCCGCTGCCGCGCAAGATGTCGCGGCCGGGAAGGCGGACGCCGCGGTCACCACGGGGCTCGCGGCTCGCCTGTCCGGACTCGTCGTGCTCGCCGACGGTGTCGCCGACGCGCGGGAGGCGACCACGCGGTTCCTCCTGCTCGGTCGGCCCGGGGTGCCGTTGCCCCGCACCGGCGCCGACCGCACCTCGGTCATCCTCGAGCTGTCGAACGAGCCGGGTAGCCTGATGGCGGCGATGAACGAATTCGCCTCGCGCGGAATCGACCTCACTCGTATCGAGTCGCGCCCGCAGCGTGACGAGGCCGAGGGTCGCAGCATCGCCGGCCGATACCGGTTCTTCCTGGACGCGGTCGGACACATCGACGATGCGGCCGTCGCCGAAGCCCTTGCCGCCCTTCACCGCCGGTGCGAGCGGGTGGTGTTCCTCGGCTCGTGGCCCGCGGTGCGCACCACCGGCTCCGCGCCGCCGGACCACACCGAGTCGCTTGCATGGGTCGACTCGATGCGTCGGGGAGGGAAGTGATGGCGCGGCTGCATCTGGTCCGTCACGGTGAGACCACCTCGAACGTCATGCGCCGCCTCGACACCGCTCTGCCCGGTGCCGCACTCACCGATTTCGGTGCGCGACAAGGTGTTCGGTTCGGTCTCGAGAACGTGCCGGAACAGCACGCGGTACTGCTCAGTTCACGCGCGCTCCGCGCCCGGCAGACCGCCGAGCTGATCGGGTCGGTGTGGGATGTGGAGACCGCGGCGATCGACGGCGTGCACGAGGTCCAGGCCGGCGAGCTCGAGGACCGCTCCGACCGCGAATCGCATGAGGTCTTCCAGGACATCATGCACCGCTGGCACGCCGGCGACCTCGACGCACGCATCCCCGGCGGCGAATCCCTTGCGATGGTCTACGACCGGTACCTGCCGACGGTCGAGGACCTCGCCGACATGTACCTCACCGGCCCAGACCAGCGCGATGTGTTCCTGGTGAGTCACGGTGCGGCCATCCGCCTGATCGCCGCCCGGCTCGCCGGGATCGACTCCCGGTTCGCCGCGGCGACCCACCTCGGCAACACCGGTTCCATCGAACTCGAGTACTCCGACGGCATCTGGGTGTGCACCCGATGGGGCGCCACAACGGCCCCGTTCGAGATCGCCGACGAGCCGCTCGTCGACGAACCGATGGGCTGACGGCGTCCCTCCGTTCCCTGAGGAGCGAGCTTGCGACGTCACCCCGTTCCCTGAGGAGCGAGCTTGCGAGCGTCACGAAGGGTTACTTGATGATGGCGTCGACCGTCTTCTTCAGCGCCGACGGTTGCGACGGGCGTCGGGGAGCCTTCTCCCGGCGACGCAGCATCTCCTCACCGATCTCCCGGAGTTCCTTGCGGCTCAGCGCCTCTCGGACCTTCGGGAACCACTCGTCCTCTTCCTCCTCGATGTGGTGCTCCACGTTCTCGATCAGGACGGTGGTCTTGGCGTCGAACCGCTCGTTGTCCGGCGAGAGAGCGGCCAACTCGACGACCAGTACGTCGGCGACGTGGTGCTCCTCGTAGGACTCGAGGATGTCGTCCTCGAGATCGGGGACCCGCTTGCGGATCTCGGGGTACATCACCTCGTTCTCGATGTAGGTGTGCACGGTGAGGGCCTCGATGATCTTGTCGACGATCTTGCCCTTGGTCTTCACGGCGTTGTCGCCCTGCGACCTGAAGTCGCGGAACAGTTTGCGGATCTCCTTGTGGTCGTCCCGGAGGATGACGATGGCGTCTGAGGACATGGACGTACTCCTGAGATAGAGGGCTGCTCGATCTGCTACCCCTCATACCGCGTTCCGCCGCAGGTCAAACATCGAGTCGGCGGCATCGGGGCGCCGGCCACACCACTAGCCCCAGCCGTTGGCGTGCAGCCACTCGTCGTCGATGCCGAAGTGGTGTGCGATCTCATGGACGACGGTGACCGCCACCTCGTGGACGACCTCCTCCCGCGAGTGGCACATCGCGAGGATGGGGTCGCGGTAGATGGTGATGGTGTCGGGCAGGAATCCGCCGTAGTCGGTGGTCCGCATCGTCAGTGCCACACCGTGATACAGCCCGAGGATGCCGGGTTCTTCCGGGTTGTGCGGTTCGACGAGGATCACGACGTTGTTCATCGCGTCGGTCAGTTCGCCGGGGATGGTGTCCAGCGCGTCGGACACCAGCCCGTCGAACTCGTCGTCGGACATGTACACGGCCATCGGGTCAGCCCGCCGGGGCCGGTGCTTCGGCGGGGTTGGGCGCGATGCCCGGCGGGAGCGGCACCGGCGTCGGCAGGGCCCGGCCCGGGGGCGCCTCCGGGGGTGCGACCGGCGCGCGCCCGTTGATCAGCAGCGCGCCGCCCTTGGCGTCGCCCACCAGGGTCGCGAAGCCGCCGCGCTTGTCGGGTAGCCCGAGGTAGCACACCACCTTGCGGCTTCCGGCGAGCCAACTCGGCTCGCTGAGCACCGACCACTGGACGTTGAGCGTGGTCGCGTCGAGCTGCTTGCGCCCACCCACGAACCTTTCGGCCTGGACCGGGCAGATCGAGCCGAGGTAGCTGTTCTGCGCGCCGGTCGGCGGCCACTGCCTGTTCGACATCCGGTCGCCGAAGCGGACCGACAGATCGACGATCCCGGTCGTTTGGAAGGCATGCGGCTCAGCACAACTCACCGCGAAACCGGTCGGGGTGCGTGTTTCGGGATCGATCCCGACGCAGGTGCCCTCGGGCCAGACGTACGACTGGTTCTGGTCGGCGACCCGGCCGGAGAACTGGACCGGGGCGCCGTCGGCCCCGTTCTCCTGGACCCCGCACCGCAGCTGACGCGCGCCCTTGTCCCACTGCACCTGGGAGGGGTACATCATCCCGACGGCGAAGCGACCCTGCGGGTCGAGGCGCCCGGCGAGATACTGGTCCACCATCACCGGGCACTGTTCGTCGCGGATCGTCGCGAACCGCTCGGCGCCGGGCCAGAGAGCGTCTTCGCCGAACTCCGCGCCGGGGATCAATGCGGTGTCGATGGCTCCCGCGACCTCGAAGCGGTGTTTCTGCTCGCACGGCACATCGACCGGCTGGCCGGGGTTGCCGGCCGGCCAGTCCAGACAGTCGCCCGCGACCGACTTCGTGAAGGCGTTCTCGACCAACCGCTCACCCTCGCCGATGTTGCTGCCGCCGACGCTGCCGCTGTCGTCGAAGACCCCCGCAGCGAAGGCGATCCCGCCTGCCACGAGTGCGCCGACGACGATCGCGCCCAGGACCACGAAGACCGGGTTGCGGGCGAAAGCGCCTGGTCGGCGGGGTCCGCCGGCCGGTGCGTCGGCGTCGGCGGGGTGGCTGCGGTCGGGGTCGGGCGCGTTCATCGGGATCCATCATGCCTAACGGATCGGACGGGGCACACCCTCGTGCGCCGATGGCCGGACCGGGCCGATGCACCGCATGACCGCGCCGGTCGGGTTCGGAGACCCGGTTCCTCACTCCCCGTCGGGTGCCAGGTGCCGGGCGGTGAGTCCGGTGAGCTCGCTGCGAAAGCCCTCGTACCCCTCGCGGAGCCGATCCCCGGGCCAGGCGTCGGGGAGGAGTTCCGCGGGCAGGAGCGGGTCGCGGAGGATGTGTCGCACGATGGCGGCGGCGACCTCGAATCGATCGGCGACCGTCGCCGCGGCGGCGAGTGCGTCGAGCAATTCGTCTGCGGCCCCCGCCCAGGTCGACGGGGTGAACAGTCGTGCGGCCAGTTCGGTCGACGCCTCCTCGGGAGCCGCGCGGAAGAGGCTCAGACGACGGCGCAGTGCGGGCGGGAGCTCGATGTCGAGGTTGGCCGGGCGGGCCCAGACGCCCTCCCGGATCTCGCCGAGCCGGGCCTTTCGCAGCGTGTCGCGCAGCAGCGCCCGTTCGGTCGAGCTCTCCGAACCGATCGTCACGATCGCGAGATCCCAGCTGCCGTCCCAGTCCCGTCGTGCCGGATGGAGTGCCCGGTCCTGGCGCTGCTGACGTTCGACCAGGCGGGGCGAGAGTCGGCATCTGCCGTCGGTGCGTTCCAGGTCTCCCGCCGCGACCAGTCGCGTCAGCGCCACCCGGACGGTCGATTCGCGGAGCCCGAGCTCGGTGGCCGTGGCCAGGAGCCCGTTGATCGACGCATCGGGGGAGTCGAGGCCGAGGAGGGCGCTGAGGATGACCGATCGCGCCGTGAGCTTGGGAATGTCCACGCGTCCGGGCACGGCGTCGATGCTATCGGGCGGGTTCGGCTCGGCGGCGACGCCGGGTATTACAAGACTCTGGCGCACAGCAGAATGATGTAATACCGTGGATCACGACCTCCACCAGGAAGCGGGTTCCGCCATGTCCACCCACGTCGTCACCAATCAGGTCCCCGAACTCGTCGACTTCGACGCCGCGGACAATCCGGCCATCTCCGAGGCGGTTCACCGCGCGGGCGCCGACCACATGCTCGAGGACCTGCACCGGATCGGCCGTCTCGCCGGTGGTGCCGAAGCGCTCGGATGGGGAGACCTCGCCGAGTCCCACCCGCCGGAACTGCGGACGCACGACCGCTACGGCAACCGGGTGGACGAGGTCACCTACGACCCCGCCTATCACCACCTCATGCGGACGGGTATCGGTTTCGGTCTCGGTGGTACCGCATGGTCGGACCCGAGTCCGACGGCGCACTTCGAGCGTGCGGTGAAGTCGAGCGTGTGGGGTTCGGTGGACGCCGGGCACAGCTGCCCGTTGTCGATGACCTACGGGGTGGTGCCGGCACTGCGGGCCAACCCCGAACTCGCCGGGCTGTACGAGCCGCTGCTCGTCTCGACGACCTACGATCCCGGTCTCCGGGCGCCGCTGTCGAAAGCGGGGCTGACCGCCGGAATGTCGATGACCGAGAAGCAGGGCGGCTCCGACGTTCGCGCGAACACCACGACAGCCGTCGTCCAACCGGACGGGACGTACCGCATCACCGGCCACAAATGGTTCACCTCCGCACCCATGTGCGATGTGTTCCTGGTGCTGGCGCAGGCGCCGGGAGGTCTGTCGTGCTTCTTCGTGCCGCGGGTGCTGCCCGACGGCTCCCGCAACACCTTTATGCTGCAGCGGCTGAAGGCCAAGCTGGGCAACCACTCCAACGCGAGCAGCGAAGTCGAGTACGACGACACGGTCGGGTGGCTCGTCGGTGACGAGGGCCGCGGGGTGGCGACGATCATCGAGATGGTGAACATGACCCGCCTGGACTGCACCCTCGGCTCGGCGACCGGCATGCGGGTCGGCGTCGCCCAGGCCGCCCATCACGCCACCCACCGCCGGGCCTTCGGCGCCGCGCTCGTCGACCAACCGCTGATGCGCAACGTGCTGGCCGATCTCGCGGTCGAGTCGGAAGGAGCCACGATGACGGCACTGTGGCTCGCGGAATTGACCGACAAGGCGACCGCAGGCGACACCCGGGCGGATGCGCTGCGGCGGATCTCGCTGGCGGTCAGCAAGTACTACGTGTGCAAACGCGCCCCGATCCATGCCGCCGAAGCGCTGGAGTGCCTGGGCGGCAACGGATATGTGGAGGAGTCGCGGATGCCGCGGCTCTTCCGGGAGTCGCCGCTCATGTCGATCTGGGAGGGGTCGGGGAATGTGGCTGCGCTCGATGTGTTGCGGGCGATGGCCAAACAGCCCGACACGGTGACCGTGTTCCTCGACGAGATCGACAGTGCGGCAGGGGCGGACCGGCACCTCGACGCCGCGGCCGACGAACTCCGACGGGAGCTGGGCGACCTGGACGCGATGCAGTACCGGGCCCGGCGGGTCGTCGGCCGCATGGCCCAGCTCCTCCAGGCCTCCCTGCTGGTGCGGTACGGCCATCCGGCGGTCGCCGATGCGTTCGCCGCGAGTCGGCTCGGCAACGACCGGGGGGACGTGTTCGGCACGCTGCCGTCGGGGATCGACACGGCGTCGATCATCGAACGGGTGACGCCGAAGACCGTGCAGGACAACGTCCGTGGATGAGTCGTCCGGCTCGCCGCCGGCCGCGTGGCGCAACGACCTGCGCGGCGGTCCGGACTCGTTGTTCACCGGCCGCGCCGGACGTGAGCCGGATGTCGACTACCGCACGCTCACCTACGAGGTCACCGGCCGGATCGCCCGTATCACCTTCAACCGGCCGGATCAGGGCAACGCGATCACCGTCGACACCCCCGTCGAACTGTCGCACGCGGTGGAGCGCGCCGACCTCGACCCCGGTGTCCACGTGATCGTCGTATCCGGGCGGGGCAAGGGTTTCTGCGGCGGATACGACCTGTCGATCTTCGCCGAGAACGGCGGCGACCCGTCCGAGGCCGTCGATCCCCATGCCGTCAACCCACGGACCGGCACTGTCCTCGATCCCGTTGTGCAGGCACGCAATCACGACCCGGGCCGCACCTGGGATCCCATGATCGACTACGCGATGATGAGCAGGTTCAACCGCGGTTTCGCCAGCCTGCTCCACGCGAACAAGCCGACGGTCGCCAAGCTGCACGGGTTCGCCGTCGCCGGCGGCACGGACATCGCCCTCTACGCCGACCAGATCATCTGCGCCGACGACACCAAGATCGGGTACCCGCCCACCCGGGTGTGGGGTATCCCCGCCGCGGGGATGTGGGCCCATCGGCTCGGCGATCAGCGCGCCAAACGGCTGCTGTTCACCGGCGATTGCCTGTCGGGAAAACAGGCGCACGAGTGGGGGCTGGCCGTCGAGGCGCCCCCGGCCGACGAACTCGACGACCGGACGGAGGCATTGCTCGAGCGGATCGCCCGCATGCCGATCAATCAGCTCGTGATGGCCAAATTGGCGCTCAACAGTGCGCTCCTGGCTCAGGGCGTCGCGAATTCGGGGATGATCAGCACGGTCTTCGACGGCATCTCCCGCCACACCCGCGAGGGCTACGCCTTCCAGCAGCGGGCTGCGACCGTCGGGTTCCGGGACGCCGTCCGCGAACGCGATGAGATCAACGGCGACTGGAAGCGTGCTCAATTCCGCGCGCCGACAGAGTGATCGACGCCGCACTGGCGTGAGCGAAGTGCGCCCCTTTGTACCCTGACTGGCGTGAGTGAAGGGCGCCCCACCGACCCCTGAGCTGAGGAGCGTCTGGAGCTTGCGGAGGGCGCGGCCCGCACCGCCCCCTGAGCTGAGGGGCGTCCGGAGCTTGCGGAGGGCGCGTCACGAAGGGTCCGGCGTCCGAGGCGGTGCCCCCCGTGTGTACCCGTCCGACGTCTGTGACTGGTGGGGTTTCTGTTCACCACAGTCCACCACGGTTCACCGCCGGGGCCCGAGTGACAGCGACTGCTGTGAAACAGGATTCGATGACTATGAGGGCTGTGGAGAAACTTCGTCGTCGAACGTGATTGCGAGTAGCTTGGTGTCATGCCCTCGATCATCGAACTCCGCGACACCCTCATCTCACTGCCGTCACCACACGACGACGGCAGTGGCCGTGCTCTGCACGAGCGGCTCGACGAGCTACGGATGCTGCGCAACGTACTCGACCACCAGATCACGGTTCACACAGCACTTTTCGAAGCCACGGGTGCCGCAGTGCGTGCGGGGTCGACCACACGGAACGCGCTGATCGAGATGGGCATGCCACCCGCGGCCGCGCACCGTCATGTGCGCATCGCCGGCGGGTTGGGGTTAGTGCCGAAGGTTGACGACTGTGCCTCGGAGGGTTATTTGTCTGCCGAGTGTGTCGACGCGGTGATCCGCGGGCTAGCGCTTATTGACAAACGTTGCGCCACAGCGCTGTCCGACGACGAGCGCAGCGGATACGAGAGTGAGTTGCTTGCGCAGGCGTTCTCCGGAGCCACCCCCGCCCAGATCGACGACCACGCCCGTGGGATCGCCATCCGGGTCGCCCCCGCCGACCCCAGCATTGTGGCGGCGGCCGATGACGCGTCGCTGAACACCGTGCACACCCACATCACCGAGGGGGGTCGGGTCGCGATCGCCGGAGATGTGACCGCGGTGATCGGGGAGAAGTTCGTGTCCATGATCGACGAACGGTCCTGTCCGCGTCCCGAACCCGACGGCGCTGCCGATCGTCGAGGTGCGGCCGAGCGACGCGCCGATGCGCTGGAGTTGCTGTTGGATCAAGCCGCGATCGGCGCGGCTATGACCACCGCCGGAGCACCACGCACCCAACTGCTGGTGACCATTCCTGCCGATGGGGTTGGTCCGGCTCGGCTTCCGTGGATGGGTGCGGTGTCAGAATCGACGACACGGCGCTTGTCGTGTGACGGCGGGGTCGCCGAGATCGTCCTTGACAACGAAGGGGTGCCGTTGCGGATGGGCACCACGAAACGACTGTTCCCGCACCATCTGCGGCAGGCGATCATCGTGCGCGATCAGTGCTGCGTGAAATGTGGTGCCCCCGCGGCGCATACCCAGGTCCACCATCTGGTGCACTGGGCCGATGGTGGCCCCACAGATCTGGACAACGGATGCCTACTGTGCCAGCGCTGTCACACCCAGGTGCACCATCACGGCTGGCAGGTGGTGATGGGTCCTGACCGGCACCCCTGGCTGATCCCACCCGCCGACATCGACCCGAAACGCCTACCTCGACCCGCCTACAACCGGCGCACCATGCGACTCGACGACGCCCTCGCCTAGACACCCCACGCGAACACTCCACAGACCCTCCGGCGTCGACCCCGGCGCCACACGACCTTTGACAACTCCACAGTGTGAAAAGGATCCCGGCGAGATCAGGGTGCGTCGGGCACGAGGTCCGTGTCGCCGGGGGCGGAGAGGGTGAGTACCGCCTCCGTGATCCGCGGGTCGCGCTCCAGCTCGTTCTCGAGTCGCCGGAGAGCGACGGCCACCGAGGACTCGGCGTCGTCACCCGTGAAATCGACGGCGGCGACGAGGAACAGCTGAACGGGCCCGGTGTACTCGATGTGCAGGTAGGTGACGCGCTCGATGTTGCTGTACGCGAGCAGGTCCCGGAGGACGCGCTGCTGGACGGCGTCGTCGACCGCCTGCCCGAGCAGGAACCGCCTGTTCTGGTTGATCAGGACGATGGCGACGACTCCGAGGAGCACGCCCACCAGGATCGACCCGATCGCGTCGTAGGTGGCCGACCCGGTGATCTGGTGCAGGAGCACTCCGACGAAGGCGATGGCCAGACCGATGAGCGCGGCCGCGTCCTCGGCGAA
The DNA here is from genome assembly GCF_005502615.1 of Gordonia sp. ALPHA1B1. Taxonomy (NCBI): domain Bacteria; kingdom Bacillati; phylum Actinomycetota; class Actinomycetes; order Mycobacteriales; family Gordoniaceae; genus Gordonia; species Gordonia sp. ALPHA1B1. Next base: position 62,583 of record NZ_SCOC01000015.1, read on the forward strand.
GACGGCACGGAGAGTCGGGTCGGAGGTGCGGAAGACCTGTCGTAGCAGACCGATCCGACGCTTGACCGCGCCGCGCTTCGCCTGTTGATACGACCGCACGAACGAGATGCCCTCGAGTACCGCGGCGATCGCCAGGACCGCATAGGCGATGCCGTAATCCGTCGCCGGCTCCGGTGACAGCAGTTCGGTGATGCCGTGCTGCACCGACACCGCGGCTCCGACCGCGAACAACCCGAACGCCGCGAACATCGACCAGATGTACGCCTCACGTCCGTAGCCCTGCGGATGACGGGCATCCCGGGGCCGATGGGCACGTCGTTCCGCGATCAGCAGCAGGATCTCGTTCCCGGTGTCGGCCCACGAGTGGGCCGCTTCGGCGACGAGCGACGCGGAGCCGGTGACCATCGCGGCGCCGGTCTTGGCGACGGCGATCAAGAGGTTCGACACGAACGCGATGACGACCGTCAGGAAACTCTCGCCGGGTCCGCCGGATTCGTGCTGCGCGTCGGGAGGAGTCACTGCGCCGAGTCTCCCACACGATGCGGTGCCCGCGGCCTCACCCAGATCGAGGGAGTGTCGGCCGCGCCTACACTCGCGGGAGTGGCAACCCATTCCGACGATGCATCCGAGGCCGGGCCCGGCATCGACGCCCCGGGCCCCGAGGTCGTCGAACTGGCCACCCGACTCTTCGACATGGCGCGGTCCGGTGCCACCGACACGCTCGCCGGTTACCTCGACGCCGGCGTCCCGGCCGATCTGCGTAACCAGTCCGGTGACTCGCTCCTCATGCTCGCGGCGTACCACGGCCACGCGTCGACGGTGTCGGCCCTCCTCGACCGCGGCGCCGACGCCGACCTCGCCAACGACAAAGGGCAGACGCCGTTGGCGGGCGCGGTGTTCAAGGGTTTCGACGACGTGGTGCAGGCGCTCGTCGACGCCGGGGCGGACCCGCACGTGGGGACTCCGGCTGCCGATGCCGCGGCAGCGATGTTCGGCCGTGAGGACCTGCGTCGGCTGGAGCTGAGACCTCCCCGGGGACCGCGGCGGCGTGATCGGGTTCGCATCGCGCTCTCAAGTAGGGTTTGAAGTCGTGATCGACCTGAAGACTGTTCGCGACAACCCCGACCTCGTCCGCACCTCACAGCGCTCTCGCGGTGAGGACCCGGGCCTGGTGGACGCGCTGCTCGCCGCCGACGCCGAGCGCCGGGCGGCAATCGTCGAGGCGGACGCGTTGCGATCCGAGCAGAAAGCTCTCGGCAAGCAGGTCGGTAAGGCACAGGGCGACGACAAGCAGGCGCTGCTGGCCAAGGGCAAAGAACTCGCCGAGCAGGTCAAGGCCGCGGTGGCGCGCCAGTCCGAGGCCGATGCGGCCGCGGCGAAGGCCCATCGGGCCATCTCCAACATCGTCGCCGATGGGGCGCCCGCCGGCGGTGAGGACGACTACGTGGTCCTCGAGCACGTCGGCGAGCCCCGTGACATCGAGAACCCGAAGGACCACCTCGAGCTCGGTGAGTCGCTCGGACTGCTCGACATGGAGCGCGGCGCCAAGGTGTCGGGGTCGAGGTTCTACTTCCTCACCGGCCAGGGTGCGCAGCTCCAGCTCGCACTGCTGAACATGGCCGCGGCGAAGGCCACCGCGAACGGGTTCACCCTGATGATCCCGCCGGTGCTCGTCCGGCCGGAGGTCATGGAGGGAACCGGGTTCCTCGGCGCCCATGCCGACGAGGTCTACCACCTCGACAAGGACGACGACCTGTACCTGGTCGGCACGTCGGAGGTGCCGCTAGCGGGGTACCACATGGACGAGATCCTCGACCTGTCCGACGGTCCGAAGCGCTACGCCGGCTGGTCGACCTGTTTCCGTCGCGAGGCCGGCAGCTACGGCAAGGACACCCGCGGCATCATCCGCGTCCACCAGTTCGACAAGGTCGAGGGCTTCGTCTACTGCCGGCCCGAGGACGCCGAGGCCGAACACCAGCGCCTGCTGGGCTGGGAGAAGGACATGCTCGCCGCCATCGACGTGCCGTACCGCGTGATCGATGTCGCCGGCGGCGACCTCGGCTCGTCGGCTTCGCGGAAGTACGACTGCGAGGCCTGGGTGCCGACGCAGGGCACCTACCGCGAGCTGACCTCGACGTCGAACTGCACCACGTTTCAGGCACGACGCCTCTCGATCCGCTACCGCGACGAGAACGGCAAACCGCAGACCGCCGCGACGCTCAACGGAACGCTGGCGACCACCCGCTGGCTGGTCGCGATCCTGGAGAACCACCAGCAACCCGACGGTTCGGTTCGGCTGCCCGCCGAACTCGCGAAGTTCGTGGGCACCGACGTGCTCACCCCGCGTTGAGCTGAGCTCCTGTCATGACCGCCGGCATCGTGATCGCGGTGATCGGTTCGCTGGCGTTCGCCGCGGCAGCGGTGCTGCAGGCGCTGGGCGCCGAGCAGGTCGCGCAGCGAGCGGCGATCCGTGAGGAGCGCCGTCGGTCTGCCGCCGCGCATCCGTCGTTGCGCTCCACGGCGGCCACCATGCTCACGGTGCCGTTCCTCGTCGGATTCGTCTTCGACATCATCGGTTTCGTCGCGACCATCGCGTCGGCACGGCTGATCCCGCTCTTCTTGTCGCAGACGATCATCTCCGCACGGCTCGTGGCCACCGCGATACTGGCGATGGTGGTCCTGAAAGTTAGTCTGACGCTCCGGGATTGGATCTCTGGAGCGGTGATCGTGCTGTCGTTGGTGCTGCTCGCGCTCTCGGCGGGTCGCGAAGGCGTGGAACACGATGCCTGGATGCACTGGGCGGTACTCGTTGCCGGACCGGCTCTGATCGCGCTGGGCGTGATCGTGATGCGCCGTCTGCGTAAGCACATCGCGGCGGTGACCGGTCTCATCGCCGGGGCCGTCTTCGGCGTGATGGCGGTGGCCTCTCGCATCCTGGACGGTCTCGACCCATTCGATCTGTCGGTGTTGTTCACCGATCCCGCGCTGTATGCGTTGCTGCTCAGCGGGATCGGCGGTTTCTACCTGTTCACGGTGGCGCTGCAGACCGGCTCGGTCAACGGCGCGGCCGCCGCGCTGGTCGTCGGTCAGACGGTCCTGCCCGGTGCGGTCGGCATCGCGTTCCTCGGCGACGTCACGCGTGCCGGATGGGGCCCGGTCGCGATCGTGGCCTTCCTCGGCGCAGTTCTCGGCGGCGTCGTACTGGCGTCGTCGGGTGCGGTCACCGCGGTCGAGACGGCCGATGCGACGAATGCGCCTCGCGGGTACGGCCATCCGCCGCGCGAGGTCGAACGGCGATAGGCCGCGAGGCCCACAGTTCGCGTTGCGATTCGAGCCGCCTTCCGGGACGAATCGCATTGTGATCTCATCGGATTCCTCACACGATCGCGGCGAGCAGCCGATCCAGCGCGCGGTGGGCGCGTTCGCGTGCGGAGTCGTCATCGGGATGCCGGGCGAGCCAGAGGGCGGCCTCGTTCATCGCACCCGACAACAGCATCGTCATCACGTCGACCAACTCGCCGTCGACGCCGACCGCCACGAGGGCCTCACGCAGATGGGTCGCCGACCCGGCCTCGTCGAGTCGGCGCCACTCGTCCCAGCCGACCACCGCAGGTCCGTCGATCAGCAGGATGCGCACGGCGGCTCCACTGGTGATCGCGTCCACGAACGCGTGCGACCCGGCACTCAACTGACCCGCCGGGTCGGTGCCGGCGGCTTCGGCCGCCGCGACGACCGCATCGGCGACCTGCTGGTGGCAGGCCGCGGCGACCGCCGCGAACAGCGCGCCTTTGTTGCGGAAGTGGTGATAGACGGCGCCGCGGGTGACGCCCGCGGCCTCGGCGACGTCGTCGAGGGACACGTCGGAGAATCCACGATCGGCGAACTGACGGGTGGCGGCGGCGAGGACGGCACGGGCCGTCTCGGCTGCGGCCGCGGCGGAGGCTCTCGGCACGGAAGATTCCTTTACGTACGCTGCGTATGTATAGTCCGTTATACAAACACATCGTACGTAAAGGAGCTCCAACATGAACGTCACCAGTGTCTACCCGGTTCTCATGTCCACCGACGTGGCCGCGGCCGCCGACTTTTACCAGCGGGTTCTCGGCTTCGAGGTCACCTTCTCCGCGGACTGGTACGTCAGCATGCGCACCGGCGTGTTCGAGCTGGCGCTCGTGGATGCGACTCATCCGACGATCCCCGAGGGCCACCGCCGACCCGCCGCCGGACTGCTGGTCAACATCGAGGTCGACGACGTCGACGCGCTCTACCGACGTCTCACGGACGAACACGGACTCCGTCCGGTACTCCAGTTGCGCGACGAGGACTTCGGTCAGCGGCATTTCATCGTCGAAGGTCCCGACGGCGTACTCCTCGACTGCATCCAGCCGATCCCCGCGGTCGGTGAGTTCGCCGACGCCTACGTCGCCGAGGCATCGACGAACTGATCGCGATCGTCATCGTCCCGCACGACCGCCCGGCGGTGGCTACTGTTCGACCATGCTGATCGGGATCCTCGCGGCGGTGTTCGCGGCGCTGGCGTACGGCACCGCGTCGGTGTTGCAGGCGCGTGGCGCGCAGAGTGTCGAGGACACCGGCGCGCCGGGGGAGGCGCCGTCGCTGCGATCGACGATCACCGCGATGCTGACGGTGTCGTTCCTCGCGGGCACGGCGCTCGACGGCATCGGATTCCTCGGCAACATGGTCGCCGCCCGCATGATCCCGCTGTTCCTGGCGCAACCGATCGTCAGTGCGAACCTCGTCGTAACCGTCGTGCTCGCCACGCTGTTCCTGCACGCGCGGTTGTCGGTCCGCGACTGGACGGCGATCGCGGTCGTCGTCGTATCGCTGGTCGTGCTGGGTTTCTCGGCCGGCGACGAGGGTCACGAGCACGAGTGGTGGCTGCACTGGGCGGTGCTCGTCGTGGGAGCAGCGATCCTGGGACTCGGCGCCGCGATCCTGCCGCGGATGCAGAGTCGTGTCGCGGTACTGGCGGGCCTCTCCGCCGGCGTGCTGTTCGGGGTCCTCGCGGTCGCGGTGCGCATCCTCGACGGCCTCGACCCCTTCGATCTCGGTGAACTGGTCACCGACCCGGCGCTCTACGCGATCATCCTGTGTGGCCCGGGTGGTTTCTACATGTTCACCGTTGCCCTGCAGAAGGGGTCGGTCAGCGCGGCGTCGGCGGCTCTGGTCGTCGGCGAGACGGTCGTCCCCGGTGTCATCGGCATCCTGGTGCTCGGCGACACCACGCGTGCCGGTTGGGGCGCCGTCGCCGTGATCGCCTTCGTCGCTGCCGTGGCCGGCGCGGTGGTGGTGGCGATGTCGCCGGTGGTCGAGGCGGTCGAGCGGGCCGGTGAGAACCCGGTGCCGGACGACACCTCCGGGGGCGCCTCGGGCCAGTCAGACCCGAAGGCGGAACGAAAGACGCCGTAGACGCCGCATATCGGGCAGGATGACGATCCATGCGGCTTCTCTCCCGCGGCCTCGGAACGCTGACCGCGATCCTCGGGCTGACGACGACCCTGTCCCTCCTCGCGCCCACGGTGTCGGCGGCGCCCGTTCCGGTACCCGCGGCAGCGCCGGCGCAGTTGCCGTCGCAGGACCCGTTCTACGATCCGCCCGCGGGTTACGAATCGAGTTCACCGGGTGCCGCGCTACGCACGCGGCAGGTCGAGTTGGGTTGGCGCGGAACCAGTATTCCGATCTCGGCCACCCAGATCCTCTACCGGACGACGAACCAGTTCGGCAGGCCGACGGCGACGGTCACCACGGTCATCTCGCCGCCGGGCGCTGCCGCCGGGACGCCGCGCCGCGTCGTCTCCTACCACTCGTTCTACGACGCACTCGGCTCGCAGTGCGACCCGTCGTACACGCTGCGCGGCGGCAACGCGAGCGAGGCGCCGATCGACATCACGCTCATCTCCGGTCTGCTCGCCGCCGGTTACACCGTTGCCGCCCCCGACTACGAGGGCCGCGGGCTGCGCTGGACGATGGCGCGCGAATCGGGGTACGCCGCGCTCGACGGCGTGCGTGCCGCACTCGGTCACCTGCGGGCGCCGGCCCGGACACCGATCGGACTGTTCGGCTACTCCGGCGGATCGATCCCCACCGGCTTCGGTGCCGAGCTGGCGCCGCGCTACGCGCCGGAGCTGAACATCGTCGGGGCCGCCGCGGGTGGCGTGCTGGTGAACCCGGCCAACAATCTGGGCTATGTCAACGGCAGCGAGAACTGGGCCGGCGTGATCCCGGCTCTGATGGCGGTGTACGCCGAGACCTATGGCATCGACATGCGGTCCTACCTCTCCCCGAAGGGCAAGCGGGTCCTCGGACAGGTCGCTGGGGAATGCATCGAGGCGTTCGCCGACAAGTACCCGGGTCTGACCGATCACCAGCTCCTCGTGCCGACGGTCGGCGGCCTGCTGGACGTTCCCGGTGTACGACAGGCGATCTCGCAGAATGTGATGGGGACGCTCGGCACTCCGCGTAGCCCCATGATGCTCGGGGTCGGCAACGTCGACGGCACCGGTGACGGTGTGATGATCGCGGCCGATGTCGCGCGCCTCGCCGGCTCGTTCTGCAATCGTGGGGTGCCGACGACGTTCACCGAGTACCGCGGCTCGAACCACACCCGGGCGTTCATCCCGTGGAGCGCCGAGGCGCTCGGCTTCCTCAACAGTCGCTTCTCCGGGCAGCCGGCCGGCGGGTGCGGTCGGTGACAGCGACCGTCACAGCATCACGACGGCGTGCGGACAACCCGTGAGCAGGTGGGCGACCCGCGCCGAGCGTGACGGGGACGCCGACGCGATCCGCGACGTGGTGATGGCGGCGTTCCCGACCCCCGACGAGGCGCGGATCGTCGATGAGCTGCGGGCCGACAGCGACGCCTGGATCGACGGGCTCTCCATCGTCACGACCGACGCCGACGGCACGATCGTCGGGTACGCGTTGTATTCGCGGTGCCTCGTCGACGCGGCACCGGCGCTCACGCTCGGACCCTGCGCCGTGTTGCCGTCGTGTCAACGGTCCGGGGCGGGCTCCGCGGCGATCGTCGCGGGTCTCGACGTTGCCCGCGCACACGGCGAGAACTTGGTGGTCGTGCTCGGCCACGCCGAGTATTACCCGAAGTTCGGTTTCGTCCCCGCGTCCCGATTCGGAATCCGCGCACCGTTCGACGTCCCGGACGAGGCGATGATGGCGCTGCGTCTCGACGATGCGCGCCCGGTGCCGAGCGGGACGATCACCTACCCGGCTGCGTTCGGGGTCTGAGAACGGACTTCGCGCCCCGGGAGACCCGGGGCGCGAAGGGTGGCCGACCTCGTCCTGCCGAGGGGAGGCGGTTCAGTCGGCGTCGGCGGACGGGCTGGCGTTGGTGCCCCCGTCCGAGACCTCGAAGTTCTTCCACTCGCCGTCGTCGTGCACCTGCATGACGGTGCCGAGGCTGTCGTCCGGTGCGGCGACGGTCTTGAACCAGTCGTATGCGCCGGTGGCATCGTCGAACTCTTTCTCTTCGACGACGTTCTCGCTCGAATCGATGACGCGGTACTTGGCCATGATGTTCTCCTCACGGTCGTTGTGTGCGACTCGCGGTCTGACGTCGTGTCCGGCCGTGAGCCCTGTTCCTCATCGTAGAAATCTGTCCGCGCCCGGGACCCCCTTGCCGAGGTCGTCGAGCTCGGATCGTGTCGCGCGCAACGGGTCGGTAACGGGTCGCGAGCGAACGTGCCGGAGGGCTACCCACAATCGCGTCGGAGTAATCGGCCGGCGTCGAATCGCGGTCCACGGACGACGAATGACTCCGGACGCGGTTGGGTACACCCCGACGGTCCGAAGGCGTCGTGACGTCGTGGGGAGGGAATCGTGGCCGATCGCATCGACGACCTCTGGGGCGGGCGCACCCCGTACGCGCCGGGTGAACGATGGCCGGCCCGGGTCGATCAGCATCTGGGCCACGGGATCGGTCATGACGAGGTACAACGATGGGTTCGCTCGGCGTCGGTCCTGCACTCCAACGGCGACGCCCTCGACATCGCGGTGGTCGACGACCGGATCGTCGGCGTCCGCGGCCGGGCCGATGACCGTGTCAACCGTGGTCGCGTCGACGTCAAGGATCTCTACGGATGGCAGGCCAGTTCGTCTCAAGACCGACTGACCCGCCCGCTCGTCCGGCAGCACGGTCGGCTGGTCGAGGCGACGTGGGACGACGCCATGGGACGCATCGTCGAATGGTCCCGGTCCTTGCTCGACGAACACGGACCCGCGGCAATCGGCTTCTACACGTCCGGACAGCTCTTCTTGGAGGAGTACTACACGCTCGGTGTCATCGCGCACGGGGCCATCGGCACCGACCACGTGGACGGCAACACCCGGTTGTGCACTGCGACGGCCGCGGAAGCGCTGAAGGCCTCGTTCGCCAGCGACGGTCAGCCCGGCACCTACACCGATTTCGACCATGCCGACACCATCGCGCTGTTCGGTCACAACATCGCCGAGACCCAGAGCGTCACGTGGATGCGCATCCTCGACCGACTCGCGGGTCCACACCCGCCGGCCATCGTCTGCGTCGATCCGCGGACGACGCCGGTGGCCCGGCATGCCACCGTCCACCTGGCACCGCTGCCCGGCACGAACGTCGCGCTGATGAACGGTCTGCTGCACGAGATCATCGCAAACGGTTGGGTCGACCACGACTACATCGACGCGCACACAGTCGGTTTCGACGACCTGCGTCGGATGGTCGGCGACTTTCCACCGGAACGCGTCGCCGAGATCTGCGATGTCCCGGCCGACGATCTTGGTCACGCTGCACGTCTGCTGGGCAGCGCCGAACGACTGGTGTCGACGGTGTTGCAGGGCTTCTACCAATCGCACCAGGCGACCGCTGCGGCGGTTCAGGTCAACAACATCCACCTCATCCGGGGGATGCTCGGGCGGCCCGGTTGCGGTCTGCTGCAGATGAACGGCCAGCCCACCGCCGAGAACACCAGGGAGTGCGGGGCCGACGGCGATCTCGCGGGGTTCCGAAACTGGGAGAACGACGCGCACGTGCGCGAACTGGCCGACCTGTGGAACATCGAGAAAGACCGGCTCCCGCATGAAAACCCGCCCACCCACGCGATGGAGATCTTCCGCCTCGCCGAAGAGGGGACGATACGGATGCTGTGGATCAGTGCCACGAATCCCGCCGTGTCGCTGCCGGAGCTGGGGCGAATCCGGGCGATCCTCGAACGGGACGATGTGTTCGTCGTGGCGCAGGACATGTTCCCGAATGAGACGACCGCACTCGCCGATGTCGTACTCCCGGCCGCCGGATGGGGTGAGAAGACGGGCACGTTCACCAACGCCGACCGCACTGTGCACCTGTCGGAGAAGGCGGTCGATCCGCCCGGCGAGGCCAGAGCTGACCTCGACATCTTCCTCGACTACGCCCGTCGCATGGATTTCCGCGACCGGGATGGGAAGCCGTTGCCCCCGTGGACGGATGCCGAATCCGCTTTCGACGCCTGGCGGGCGTGCAGCGCAGGCCGGCCGTGCGACTACAGCGGGATGACGTACGAGCTACTGCGGACTCGCGGTGGCGTGCAGTGGCCGTGCACCGCGGACGCTCCCGGCGGTACCGAGCGTCTCTACGCCGACGGTCGGTTCTACAGCGCGGCGGACTACTGCGAGTCGTACGGCAAGGATCTGCTCACCGGCGAGCCGCTGCAACCCGACGAGTATCGCGACCTCAACCCGGGGGCGCGGGCGCTGATCAAGGCGGCGCCACACCTGCCACCTCCCGAGAGTCCCAGTGCCGACCACCCTTTCGCGCTGATCACGGGACGAACGGTCTACCACTTTCACACCCGAACCAAGACGGGCCGCGCACCCGAACTCGACGGGGCGGCGCCGGATGTGTGGGTGGAGGTCAACGCACTGGATGCCGCGCGCAGCGGTGTGCACGACGGTGACCTCGTCGAGATCGCCAGCCCGCGCGGCGCGATCACCGCAACGGTGCGGATCGCCGCCATCCGTCGCGGCGTGCTGTTCGTGCCCTTCCACTACGGGTACTGGGACGCCGACGACGACACCGGGCACCACCGTGCGGCCAACGAGCTGACCATCACCGACTGGGACCCGGCGTCGAAGCAGCCGATCTTCAAGATGGGTGCCGCGTCGATGGCGCTCGTGACTGCAAAGTGAGGGATTTGTGCCGGAATCCGGTACGAATCCCGCACTCCTCGAGTGGCTCTGTCACGGCACCCGTGGCGGATTTCCCAACTGCTGATCGATGGCCAGGGCGAGGTTGTTGCCCACCAGATTGACGAACGCGCGCCACGTCGCCGGGTCGAGCGCCATCGATCCCTGATCGCTTGTGGTGCAACCGGTCTGTGCCGGTTTGCCGTCCAGGCGATCCCGCATCCACACGATGGCCGGCGCAAACCCCTCAACGGCGAGGGTGATGTGTTCGCTGAAGTGGTCGCGCACGTATCGCACACTCGCGTCATCGGCGCAGTAGGTGCGGACCAACTCGTTGACCGGGCCCACGGGGGCGATCCAGTCGGGGTTCGACTGATAGATGAACATCGGGAATTCAGGTGTCGAGCCTCCCATTCGGAGGTTTGCCAGTACTTTCCGCGGGACAGGGTAGTCCAGCGGATCGCCCGGGAGGTTGATCAGGCCCCTGATGTTCACGAACGGTGCGAGCGCGGCCTGGTAGGTGAGGCACAGCGGATTCTTGCTCGCCAGCAGGGCTCTGCCGAGCGGGTTGATATGCCGCTGCAGGAACCGGTCGAGTTCGGGGTACTCCCGGCTGACCCCGATGATCCCGGCCATGATCAGGCCCGACGCCGCGTTCTTGTCGGCGAGATCGACCAGCGCGCGGATGTCCGCGGGCACACCACCTTCGGCGGCACCCACGATCGGCAGTTCCGGTGCGTACTCTGAGTGCAATTCGGCGGCCCATCCCGTGGCGATCGCCCCGCCGGAGTAGCCCATCAGGCCGACACGCAGGTCGTCTTTGAGGCCCAACGGAGCGAAGTCCCGTGCGCCGCGGATGCCGTCGAGGGTGATCCGGCCCGCGAGAGGGCCTGCCGCGAAGGCGGATTCGGGACCCTGATGGTCGGGAATGACAACCGACCAGCCCGCGCCGACCAGCGAGGTGATCTGCAAGACCTCGAAGCTCGAGTCCACCGAGCCGGTCAGTTGTCCCGGGATGGAGCCCTGTTGTAACGCCGTACGACGGCGCGCAGTACATCGCGGTGGAGTCCTCCGCGGACTGCCACGACACGAGTTTCGACGGTCCGGGCTTCGCCCGGCCCTTCGGTTTGAGCAGTGTCGCCACGGCCGGGATCGGCTCGCCCCGGGTGTTGGTCGATCGGTACGAGATCTGCCAGGCGTTGACGTTGATCGGGATCACCGACAGGGCCGCGACGTGCACTCGTCGCGCGGCGATGAGTTCACCGGGTTTCTTGGCTGCGACCACCGCCTGCGGTGGCAGGTAGAAGTCCGTGTCGAACTCCGGGATCGCGGGCGGAACCGGGAATGGGAGCACCGGCGCCACTGGGACCGAGGACGGCTCCGCGGCGGCAGTGACCGGCCCGAACGGCCCGTCGGCGACGAGCGCCACAAGTCCGAATCCCACCATCAAGCGCACGAATTGACGTGATCCGTGGCGTTTCCATCCCCGCATGGCAACCCTTCCGAAAAGTGAGACGTCTGTGTCTCACACTTCGGGAGAACATACACCCGGTGTGTCGGAGGACACAATGGCCGAGTGAAGGTGGCGTCAGAGGGTGGTGAAGGCGAGCAGGATGTCGGCCAGCACCGCGACGACGTCGTCGAGGGTGTCGGGGTCGGGCGCCTCGCTCCAGCGATGGACCAAGCCGGTGAGCGCTCCGACGAAGGCGATCGCGAGGTGACGCTGCCGCGGCGTTGCGGGCCGGTCGGCGAACTCCGACATGGCGGACACGAAGAACTCGACCCACTCCTCACGCCCGTCGAGGCGGTGCTGCTCGACGCGCGGGCTCACGCCGACGATCTGGACGAACGTCACCGCCGCGCGCCGGGGATCGGTGCCCACCGATGCCATATAGGCGCGCATCGCCGTGGTGCTCAGATCGCGCAGATCTCGAGAAGGGCAGTCGGCCAATGCTTCTGCCACCGCACTGCGGGCGGCGGCCTGCACGGTGTCGTACAGGGCCACCAAGAGTTCCTCGCGGTCGGTGAACTCCGCGTAGAACTGGCGTCGCGACAGCCCGGCCACACGGCAGATCGACGTGACCGATGACTTCGCGTAACCGGTGTCGGTGAACTCGGCCAGCGCGGCGTCGAGGAAACGCTGCCGCCGTTCGGCGGCGCGGTCGCTCACCGAACGGCCACCGTAGGTGCGTTCGGAGGTCATCGAGGTGGCGATCCGGCTACGAGTCGAGCTTCGACGCGCGGAGTTCATGCCCCTTCGACGTCAGGCAGCGTCCCGTGGGCAGATCCCACTGCCATCCGTGCAGATTGCAGGTCAGCTTTTCGCCCTCGATGACCCCGAACTTGCCGAGATCGGCCTTGAGGTGCGGGCAGCGCCGCTGGATCTCCCAGCCGTCCTTGGTGATCGACGCCGAGTCGTCGTGTGCTTCGGCGAACCAGCCGTCGGCGTAAGCGATCCGTTCGTCGGTCAGGCACTTGAAGAAGGTGTACAGGAACTCGTTGTAACCGCCGATGCGCCAGGTGGTGAACCGCGTCGACAGGAAGATGGTGTTGACCCAGTCGGGCTCGTTGTCGCGCAGGACGGTCCGGACCAGTTCGGTGGCGATCCGGAAACCGTAGCGGTACTTGCCCTCTCCCTCCTTGGGCTCGCGGACGATGCGGTTCGGGAAGTCGATCACGACGGTCTCGGTGGCGTCGTTGGCCGGGCCGCCGCCGGGGGTCATCACCAGTCCGACGGGGTAGCCGATGCCGTCGCAGATCAGATCCGACTGCGCCATGATCGGCTCGAACAGCTCGCGGAGGGCGCCGATCAGCGGCTCGCCCTCGGCCGGTGCCCACGTGGCCTTCTCCGCGGCGATGACCGGTGCGAACTTCTCCTTCATCCGCTCGAGGTAGGCCCGCTTGTTCTCGCCGAAGACATCGGCGGGCGCGTAGGGATGGGTGACCTCGTTCAGCGTCGGTCCCGAGAAGTCGGCGACCGAACCCGACACCATCATCAGGCCGCGGTGCTTCTCGCCGTCGTCGGTGCCGTGGATGCGCATCTGCTCCAGGAAGGTCTCCTGGTCCGGGAAGATCGACGTGGTGTCCGCGGTCTCGCCGGACCCGAAGTCGTTGAGGTAGAACAGGTCCTCGTCGAGGAACATCGGCGGTCCGGCCGACGGCACCACCCACGTCGCCCCGACCTGCTCGATATAGGAACGCGCACGGTCCATTCCGCGCTGACGTTTCTGAGAGGCGAAGTTGGCCTTGGACTTCCGCGGAATGTCGTAGACCATCGGGTACCAGATCGCGCCGGAGTACTGCAGCAGGTGGACGTCGACGTGCCCGAACGCCTCGTCGACGACGTCCAGGTCGATCGGCCGGGCGTCGTTCATGTTGAAGCACACCGTCTCGCCGTCGGAGACGATGAGTCCACTGTCGCCGATCGGGCCGTCGGCGGGCGCCCGCAACGCGATGATCATGACGTCCAACGAACCCTTGTCGTTCGTCACCGTCGTCTTGACCGAGTCGGTGGTTTCCACGAACTTGGCGAATCCGAGCTTCTCGAGTTCGCGGCGCAGGTCCGGCACCGGGTAGTCGGGGAGCAGGACGGTGGCGTCCTTGTTCACGTTCTCGCGCAGGTTCCGCTCGTCGAAGTGGTCGCGGTGCAGGTGCGAGACGTAGAGGTAATCGCAGTCGCCGAGCGTCTTCCAGTCGAGTTCGGAGTTGTCCGGGAAGGGCACCCAGGAGGCGAAGTACGTAGGGTTGACCCAGGGGTCGCAGAGGATCGATCCGGCGGTGGTCTGGATGTGGAAACCGGCATGACCGATGCTGGTGATCTGCACGAAGGGGCCTTTCATGGTGTGCGCGGGGCTGCGCGGCAGGGCACTACAGACGTCCAGGGTATCGAGCCGTGCCGGGCCGGTGCGTGGGCCATGAGTCCCGCGGGGTGCTCACCGTGAGGAGTCTCACGGGTCCTGGCGTGATGAACGGCCGGTCACGGCGACCAGGCCGCCGACGGCGGCGAGGGCGCCCGGGGGATAGTGGCTAAGCTCTCTCGCATGGAACCCGTGTACGACACCGTGATCACCGCCGCCCGCCTGTTGTGGCTGGCCGAAGGTCTGAAGTTCAAGGTGTCGGGTGTGGAACACGTACCGGACGACGGCGCCGGCGTCGTCGCGATCAACCACACCGGCTACCTGGACTTCACCTACGCGGGTATCCCGGCCTACCTGCAGGGCCGTCGCAAGGTCCGCTTCATGGCGAAGAAGGAGGTCTTCGACAACAAGATCTCCGGGCCGATCATGCGTTCGCTCAAGCACATTCCCGTCGACCGCGCGCAGGGTGCGGACAGCTACCGCAACGCGGTCGAGTACCTCAAGCGCGGCGAGCTCGTCGGGGTCTACCCCGAGGCGACGATCAGCCGGAGCTTCGAGCTGAAGGCCTTCAAGTCCGGTGCCGCCCGCATGGCGATCGAATCCGGCGCGCCGATCGTCCCCACGGTGATCTGGGGTGCGCAGCGTGTGTGGACCAAGGGGCACCCCAAACAGCTGGGGCGCACCGGGTACAAGATCTCCATCGGCGTCTGCGAGCCCCTCGAGGCCACGGGCAGCGCCGACGCCCTCACGGCCAAGCTGCACGAGGTCATGAGTGCGAAACTCCTCGAACTGCAGGATGCCTACGGCGAGCACCCGAAGGGTGAGTTCTGGGTCCCCGCCCGGCTCGGCGGTTCGGCGCCGACACTCGAGGAGGCCAACCGGATGGACGCCCAGGAGCAGGCGGAACGTGCCGCCAAACGCGAGCCGCGGAAGGACGACCCCGGGGTCGTCTGATCGACTGTCGGCCGGTGAGGCGGCGTTAACCTGGACCCATGAGCGCAGCCAGGCACGGACACCGCGAGCCGGTGTATCGCACCTTGGAGCTGATCGCCAACGGGATCGTCCGGGCGCAGGCTCTCGACCTGCACTTCACCGGCATCGAGAACATCCCCGACTCCGGCGGCGCCGTGCTGTGCGTCAACCACACCGGCTACGTCGACTTCCTGCCGCTCGCGCTCGGGGTGCAGCGGGCCGGACGCCGGACCCGTTTTCTCATCAAGTCCGAGGTCATGGACATCGGGATCATGCGGTTCCTGGTCAACCACACCAAGACCGTCCCGGTGGACCGGTCGCGCGGCGCCGAGGCCTATCGAGCCGCGCTCGGGCGGCTGCGGGACGGCCACATCGTCGCGGTCTATCCGGAGGCGACGATCAGCCGCAGCTTCGAGCTCAAGGAGTTCAAGAGCGGTGCGGCCCGGATGGCCGCCGAGACCGGGGTGCCCATCATCCCGGCGATCGTGTGGGGTGCCCACCGCCAGTGGACGAAGGGCGGACTGCGGAACATCGGCCGGAGCCGGCTGCCGGTGCATGTCCGGTTCGGTCTGCCGTTCACCCCAGCTCCGGGCGAGTCCCCCGAGCGTGAGACCCTGAGGCTCCGCGACACCATGAACTCGATGCTCCTCGAGGTCCAGGACGCCTACGGTCCGCACCCGCCGGGTGAGTTCTGGGTTCCGTCGCGACTGGGCGGTTCGGCACCGACACCTCAGGAAGCCGCGGTGATCGAAGCCGACGAGGCGCTCCGCAAAGCCGAGGCGCGGGCGAGACGAGCCGCCGAGAGATCACGGTCGAGAGAAAGCAGACGCTGATGACATTCGGTCCACCCACACTCATCGCCAGCGACGTGGACGGAACCCTCATCGACGACGAGAACCGGGTCTCCCCGCGCACGCTGGCCGTGCTCGCCGCCGCCCGCGCCGCCGGTACGGAATTCGTGCTGGCCACCGGTCGACCCCCGCGCTGGATCGCCGAGATCACCGACCAGTTCGCCGGCACCGACGCGTTCGTCCGGTACGCGGTGTGCGCCAACGGCGCCATCATCTACGACGCCGAGCACGACCACGTGCTCTGGTCGGCCACTCTCGAACCCGACGCCCTGGTCAAACTCGGCGAGATCGCCTACCAGCAGATCCCGGGATGCGGCATCGCGGCCGAGCGGGCGGGCCGTTCCGCACACGACGCCGCGACCGCACCGTTCGTCGCGAGCGCCGGCTACGAACACGCATGGCTCAACCCCGACCACGTCGAGGTCGGTGACGACGAGGTGTTCGGCGATCCGGCCGTGAAACTCCTGGTCCGCAAGCCGGGCATGGCCTCCGACGAGATGGCTCGCCGTCTGGAGCCGATGGTCGGCGACCTCGCCCAGGTGACCTTCTCCACCGACAACGGGCTCATCGAGCTGTCCGTACCGGGCACACACAAGGCGTCTGGACTCGCCCGGCTCGCCGAGCTCACCGGACTCCCCGTCGATGCGGTGATCGCGTTCGGCGACATGCCCAACGACGCCGAGATGCTCACCTGGGCGGGCCACGGGGTCGCGATGGGACACGGTCATCCGACCGCACTCGACGCCGCCGACGAGGTCACCGTGGGCAACAACGACGACGGCGTCGCGAAGGTGCTCGAGCGCTGGTTCGCCGGAACCTGATCCGTCCCCGCGGATCGCGGGACCCGGCTCAGGTCGCCGGCGGTACCGGGGCGGGGGCACCCGGTTCGACCGGCGGCGCGGGGGCGCCGGGTGCGGCCGGCGGAGGTGCCGGGGCTGCGGGATCGGCAGGCGGAGTCGGTTCGGGTGCCGGCGGCGCACCGCCGGCGAGCGCCCGGATCGCGGTGAGCGCCGCGTAGCCGTGGACTCCCGGACAGCTGGTGCTGTTGTAGTCGCGGTGCCCGGAGATGACCGGCAGGTTCGACTGCGTGCCCGCCGCGAACTTGGTGCCCGCGAACCCCTCTGAGGTCAGCGTCGCCGTGCCCGCCGGGTTGAGTCCGGCCTTGCCGAGGCGCCAGCGCAGGAACTTGCCGGTCGCCGACACCATCGCCGCGGTCGGCGGCACCTCCTCGAGGTTGCCGATCATCGACACCCCGAGGGTCTCCTTGTTGAACCCGCCGGTGTGCGTGCCCTCGACATTGCGGTCGAGTCCGCCGAACGCGCCCTCGAAGATCTGGCCGTACTTGTCGATGAGCACGTTGTACCCGATGTCGCACCAGTTCAGGCTGCGTGCGTGATAGGCGTAGATGCCCCGGACGATCTCCGCGGACTGCTGCGGGGTGTAGTCGTTGCTGCCGGCCGTGTGGTGCACGATCGCACCGCGCATCTGCGGCGAGTACACCGGCTGCGAACACCGGATGGACTCGTCGGCGCCCCAGGCCTGGCGGGCCACGACCTGCGGTCCGCCGGTCAGCGGCGAGAGCAACGACGAACCCAGGCCGAGCAGGCTCTCGGGGCTGATGAGCGTCGCCTTCAGCGCATTGAGGGCAACGGTGGCCAACTCCGTCACCACCGTGCTCGCGGTGCCGACGGCCAGCTGGGCGAGATCGCCGCCCTGGGTTTCCGCCGCCGGGATCGCGAGGCCGTCCTTGCTCGCGGCGACCTGCACCTCACGTGCGTCGCCCACCCAGACCGGTTCGGTACCGACCGGGTTCTTCGCGCTGGGCGCCTGTCCGCGGGAGATCTGCTCCAGGACCGTCCACGGTCCCCACTTGCCGTCGGGGTTCTTCGCACGCAGCTTGAGGTCGACGTCCACGGGTCGCTCCCAGGTGAACGCCACCATCTTGATCGGCGCCTCGCGCACGATGTGCGTGACCGCCGCCCCGACCTCGCGGCCGTCGGCCATCGTGGGTGTCGCCGGGGTCGTGCTGTTCGGGTTCGATCGGGTCGGGGTCCCCGGTGCCCGCTCACCTCGAGGCGTCGGCTGTTCCCGCGTCGTCGACGGCGCTGCCCGCTCGCTGCTGCTGGGCGCCTCGGTCGTCGGGGTGGCGGCGGGTTCGGTTGTCTCCGAGCCGGTTTCCGACGGCGACGACGCTGTCGAGGGGGATTCCGACGGCGACGATTCTGCCGATGACTCCCGCGACGGCGATCCCGACGGGGCAGAGGGATCGGTGCTCGACGATGCGCCGGCTTCCGGGACGAGACCCTTCGGCAGCGGGACCGTCAGATCCGGCAGCGGGAACGCGTCCGGATCGATCGGCGGCAGTTCGACCCCCGCCGCGGCGAGGCCGGACGTCGCCACGTCGACGATGGCGGCGGGCAGTTCCCGTAACGGGACCTGCTCGATCTCGGTGTTGGAGACCGTCTGCTTGTTGTCCACCAACTGTGGTTCGGACTGGCTCGCGATCACCACGAACGGGCTCGCGACGACCGCGGCGGCGATCGCGGCGAGCGCGATCGAAGGTTTCGGTCTGGGGTAACGCACTCAGGTCTCCTCGCAGGTTGGTCGGACCGCGGCGCTGGTGCTCCGGGGGTGTGGTCGGGTCCGCTCAGCCGTCGACATCAGCGCAGCCGACGGCGTCGAAGCCACCAGGACTTCGAAGTCGTCGACTGTGCTCGGTACGGCGGTCATCGTCGCCGTCAGGCATCGACGACGGCGGCGACACACGCCGCGCATCGGTAACTCGTGATGTTCTTGTTATCTGTGTGACGGATGTGACTGATGTGTTGATGCTCGACGATGAGGTGGCAATGAATCCGGGGACCTGACCCCCGCGCCAGAGGTCACGGCGGCCCGGGCAACTCGTGATCCGGTTGTGATCCCCTCGGGTTGGTGATCGGCATCTGAATTCACTAGGGTCACTTAAGTCCCAATCGTCACATCAGTCACAGGCGTTACGAGCGGTGCAGAAGTTCGCCGCCCGCGGCTGGTGTCGTCGCGACCGAAGGATGTGTTCTGCAGTGACCAAAGCCCGACCTACACGGCTTCTGCCGCGATGGCCGGCGAGCGGTGCGCGGCCCGGACGGGCCCGCAACCGCGCGTTGACCTGGGCCGCGGCGGGGCTGGCGCCCGCACTGCTGGCCGGTGGACTCGCTGTCGCGAGCTCATCGGAATCGGCCGAACAGGTCGAGCTCTCGGTCGGGTCGACGGTGACGCTGATCGGGCACGGTCATGGCCACGGCCGCGGAATGGGGCAATGGGGAGCGTACGGCTACGCCCGCAAGGGCTGGACGGCACAGCAGATCCTGCGCCACTACTACGGTGGCACCACCGCGGGGAAGGTGGACAGGCCCGAGATCCTGGTGGCCCTCACGGGTCAGGGCTCGGTGAATGTGCACGCGGACGCCGGCATGCGAGTCGGTGGTCAGACGGTGGCTCCCGGGCAGGCGGTCAGCCTGTCCGGGGGCACGGCCACCATCCGCAGCGGGTGCGGCGGCGGTGCGGTGCGGTCGGTGCCGGCCACCTTCGTCGAACCCCTGAGCATGGCGCCCAACCGCCCGGCCGGTGAATTCCTCAAGTTCTGCGGATCGAACAAGGCCTACCGCGGGGCCATGGGCCTCGACGGCGGCCGCGTGGTGAACCGCATCCACATCGACGACTACGTCAAGGGCGTCATCCCACGCGAGAGCCTGCCCGCCTGGGGCGACTCCGGCGGCGCGGCGGCGCTGCAGGCGCAGGCCGTGGCGGCCCGCACCTACGCACTCGCGGCGATCGCGGGCGGCAAGAAGATCGACGACACCCAGAATTCGCAGGTCTACGGCGGTGTCTCGGGCGAGGACCGCCGGACCAACGCGGCCGCCGACGCCACCGCCGGCCAGATCCTGATGCAGAACGGTCAACCGGCCTTCACCGAGTTCTCCGCGTCGACCGGCGGCTACACGGCCGGCGGACGTTTCCCGGCCGTCGTCGACGAGGGCGACACGGTCTCGCCCAACCACAACTGGACCGCCACCGTCAGCGCGGGCAGCATCGGAATGGCGTTCGGAGTCGGTGCGCTGCGGAGCTTCGAGGTGATCGAGGCCAACGGCCTGGGCGCCGAACACGGACGCGCGATCAAGGTGCGCGCGGTCGGCTCCGGCGGGACCGCGGAGGTGAGTGGCGAGGAAGCTCGAACCAAGCTGCAGCTGAAGTCGTCGTGGTTCGCGGTCCAGGGTCAGCCCTCGCCGCCGCGGATCGTCAAACCGCCCACCGGCCCGGCGTCGCCCGGCGGCGGGGGTATCGATTTCGGCAGCCTCAACCAGCTCGCCGAACAGATCCTGCCCGGATCGTCGAAGTTCCTCGACATGGCGACGTCGGCGATGAACGGACGGTTCGCGGACCTCGGCGGGATCACCGGACCGCTGGGCCAGGCGCTCGGTGTGCCGACCCTGACCCCCGACGCCGCGGGCGTCACCCAGCTCTTCGAGAAGGGGATGATGTTCTTCACCCCGGCCACCGGACCGCGGGTCCTCGTCGGCAAGGGGCTCGAGCGCTACCAGGATCGCGGCGGCATCCCCGCGCTCGGTTTCCCGAAGCGCGACGCGTTCCGCTGAGAGCTCAGTCGCCTTCCGGTCCCGCCTCGACGATCTGGGTGGCGACCTCCACGAGTTTGGTGTTGGTGTCCTGCGACAACCTGGCGAGCAGTGCGAACGCTTCGTCGGCGTCGAGCCGGTAGCGCTCCATGATCATGCCCTTGGCCTGGCCGATGATGTCGCGCGAGCCGAGCGCGGCGCGCAGCTGCTGCTTCTCCTGGATGGCCCCGAAGGCGGTGGCGGCGTGCGCGGCGAACAGCTCGCCGAGTTGACGAGCCTCGGCGGTGAACGCGGCCGGCTCGGTGCTGTGGAGATTCAGCGCGGCCGAGTCATCGCCGTCGATGTAGAGGTAGAAGCAGGCCATCGACCGGATACCGAGATCGGCTGCCGCAGCCGCGAAGTTCGGCCAGCGCGTCTCGGTCCGCATGTCGTCGATCCAGACGGTGAGATCGGAGACCGCGGCCCGGATGCACGGGCCCTCGCCCAGTTCTCGCTGCAGAGTGTCGGACTGGCCGCCGAGGTCGCCGACCACCACCGGCGTCTCGATGGTGCCGTTCGCGACGAGGGTCACGGTCGCGTACTCGGCTCCCGGAATGGCGTCGACCGCGAATTTGGTCATCGAACGCAGCGCTGCTTCGGTGTCGTCGCTCTCGCGGCGCATCTCGCCGGCGATGCGCGTCATCTGAGCCCCGAAGTCCGCCAAGTCGGTCACTCCTGCCTCCTCGTGAGACGTTGTTCAGAGCGCCTCGACTGGACCGACAGCAAAGCGCAGGCTTCGAACTCCCCCGGGTGTTCAAAGAGATCATTATGCCGTACCGTGCGTGTCCGCGACGGTGACGAGTCCTTCTCGTTGCGCGACCGACCCGATGGGTGACGAAGTCATCACGTCGACGCAGAAGTCCGTGTCCGAGTACGACGCTGACGGGTGCAACGCCGACGACCGCAGGGCCGCGTGCACCTCGTCACCGGTTCGCGGGTACTCCTCGACCCGCCACCGCCAGTGCACCGCGAGCACCTCGCCCGTCGGGGTCAGAGATTCCGGCAACCGCGCGATCAGTTCGTCGAGATCCGCGTCGCCGAGGTAATAGAGGACCTCACTGAGGACGATCAGGTCGAACCGGCCGGACGGCCAGGCGGAGACGATGTCGCCGACGCGCACCTCGACGGAGTCGTGGCCGTCGAGTCGCTCGCGTGCGAGCTCCACCGCGCGCGGACTGACGTCCATGCAGAGCAGATGATCGGCGCGCGTGGCCAACTGCGCGCTGAGCACGCCGACCGAGCAGCCGGGCTCGAACACCGACCCGTACCGGGGAGAGCTCAAGGCCGCCAGGCTGAGGGCGTACTTTCGTTGCTCGTACCACCGCGACGTGAAGCCCCAGGGGTCGTCGCTGTCTCGGTACATGTCGTGGAAGTAGTTGTCGGCGAGCCCTTCTCGGCTCCCGGCGGTGTGGTCGTCGGCCATGTCGTCCGTCCTGATGATCGTCGGTGTCGAGTGCCGTCCCGGGCCGTCGTCGATGCCCATGTCGTGAGCGTCGTGGTTCACACGAAGACGAACTCCCGATCGCGGAGGAGGCGGTCGAGGATGTGCGGTCCGAGGACGGTCGCGTCTTCGGGGGCGGGTGACAGCGGGCGGATCTGGGTGTCGAAGGCCTGCACGGCCTCTCGCTTGGCGGCCTCGAGATCGTCGTCGAGGACGAAGGTCCGCATCCGCTCCCACGGGATGTCGGGATCGTCGGGTGTCGCCCAGTGCCACATCCAGATCGGATACATCCAGACGGGGACACCACATCGGTCGCCGACGCGTCGGGCACCCCGTCCGACGGCCTCGTGGTCGGGATGACCGTCGTGCGCCCACACCGCCAGCAGGGCCGTCGGGGTCTCCGGCTGCTCGGCGAGGGTGTGCTCGACGATGGTCTCGATCTCGTCCTCGTGGTCGGCGAGCGTGCCGTCGCCGAGCCCGCACCATCGCGTCGGTTCGATGCCCAGAACCGATGTCGCGGAGTCCACTTCGGCGCGTCGCCGAATCGCCAGCTCGGCGGGCGAGAGCGTGGGCGAACCAGGGTGCGACGCCGAGCCGTCGGACAGGCAGAGCGCGACGACCTCGATGCCACGTCGGTGGGCAGCCGCCATCAGCCCGCCGACCCCGAGTACCTCGTCGTCGGGATGGGCGGCCAGGACCACGAGCCGCCGGACGCCCGGCTCGATTTCGGGCCACGGATCCCGCGCGGCGAACCACCGCTGCCATTCCGATTCCGGAGTTCCCTCCGCCGAGGTGGGGGTGGCGCCGAAGCGGTGCGTCGAGGGGGAGCCGTCGGCGGTCATGGACCCGCCGATCCCGGTCCGGGTGGGACGCCGTCGGTCAGTGCGCCGAGTACTGCGAGGTCTCGATCGGCGTGGGACTGCCGGATGTAGACGGTGAGATCGGCGACGGCTTGCGCGTGACCGGCGTCGGCGGACAGCGGGCCGGGACCGAGCGCGCGTCCCACCCGGTCGATCACCGCGGTCGCGACCTGTTCGACCGACCAGCGCACGGCGAAGGCGAGTCGTTTCGACGGCGCGCCCGGGTCGGTGTCGATTTCGCGTGCCGCGGCCTGCAGATGCGCCCAACCGGACGCGAGATGGGCGTCGACCGCGCCGGCGTGCATCAGCAGCAGCGGGTCGTCGGAACGGGCGGCCGCGCGGTAGAGCGGCGCCGCGACCTTGCGGGCCCCGCCGAACCAGCATGCCGCGACCCCGATCCCGCCGTGCCAGAATCCCGGCCGGTCGAGGTATGCGCCCGGTTCGCCGATCGCGTCGGCGGGCACGGCGTCGAACGTGACGGTCCCGGTGTCGGAGTCCCGCATGCCCGCGTTGGCCCACCCGGAGCTGTCCGCGGACACCCCCGGGTGGCCGAGGTCGACGCCGAACAACCGGTTGCCGGTGTCGGTGCGCGCGGTGACCAGCGCGTGGGTGCACGACGACGCGCCCGAGCACCACTCCTTGGTCCCGTTCAGTTCCCAGCCGTGTGCGCCGCGGCGGGCGTCGACGCCGCTCCCGCGGGTCTCGGCCGCCCACACACCCCAGAACTCGCCCGGGGCGGTCCCGCCGTCGCAGATCTCGGCGAGGATGGCGTCGGCGTCGGCGTGCGCCTCGACGAGGCGACCCGTGCTGATGTCGTCGGAGCAGGCCCGGACGAGGGCGGCGAACCGGTCGAGGGTGCGTCCGCCGCCCGGGCGGGGGAGCGCGAAGGACGGGTCGCCGACGATCGCGCGTGCCCGTGCGGGCGTCACCCGGCGACCTCGTCGGGCCGGGCCCCGGACAGTTGCCGCAGGTAGCCCGCGAAGCCGTGCCGTGCGCGCCCGTCGCGTCGCGTCGAGGTGCGGACCGGCGCGTGCGCACCCCGTTCGATGACCGCGTCCGCGGCATGCAGGCGGTCGACGAGATCAACGTCCTCATCGGTGTCGACCTCACGGAACCCGCCGACGTCGGCGTAGGTCGAGGCGCGGACGCCGAGATTGGCGCCGTGGACGTGGCCGTGCCCGGGGGACGGGTCGTACTCCCGCAGGTACATCTCGCCCGTTCCCGCCGGCCACTCGTCGAAACCGTCCGGGGTGACCGTGCCCACGTACGCGTCCGCCCCCGCGTCCGCGGCGGCGACATGCTCGGCGAACCAGTCGCGCGGAACCGTCGAATCGGCATCGGTCGTCGCGAACCACGTGGTGTCCGGTTCCGACGACGACGCAACCACGGACGCGAAACCGGCTCCGCGCGCCGCGCCGACACAGCGGACATCGACCACCACGGTCGACACCTCGTCCGTGACCAGCGTCGCGGAGTCGTCGTCGCAGGCGTCGAGCACCACGATCACCTCCACGGGGATCGGCACCTCCGTGGCCGCGGCCTGCAGGGCTTCGAGGCACGCGGGCAGACGCTCGGCCTCGTTGTGGACGGGCACCACGACGACGATGCGCTCGATCGGAGCCGTTGCCTGCTCCCTGAGGAGCCCCGGAGCCTGCGGAGGTGTTTGTGTCTGCTCCCTGAGGAGCCCCGGAGCCTGCGGAGGGGCGTCACGAAGGGTCGCGGACACCCGGTCGTCGGGCGATCGTACGAACAGCGGCGTCACTCAAACCCCGAACTGGTCACAGGAGAGGATGGGGCCCGGGGGCTACAGGCCGACGTTCGAAACAATACCCGGCTTCCGTGCCAGGCCACGTGGCTCGGAGATTACTCAGGGAGGGTCCGTTACCCTGAGGACCCGTGGCAACCAGTAGCAGCTATGACCTGATCGTCGTCGGCTCCGGATTCTTCGGCCTCACCGTCGCCGAGCGGGCCGCGACGCAGCTGGGCAAACGGGTCCTCGTGCTCGACCGGCGCGACCACCTCGGTGGCAACGCGTACTCCGAAGCCGAGCCGACGACCGGCATCGAGATCCACAAGTACGGGGCGCACCTGTTCCACACGTCCAACGAGCGGGTGTGGGAATACGTCAACCAGTTCACCGACTTCACCGGCTATCAGCACCGGGTGTTCGCGCTGCACAACGGGCAGGCCTACCAGTTCCCGATGGGCCTCGGGCTGGTCAGCCAGTTCTTCGGCCGTTACTTCAGTCCCGACGAGGCGCGGAAGCTGATCGCCGAGCAGGCCAGCGAGATCGAGACCGCCGAGGCGCGCAATCTCGAGGAGAAGGCGATCAGCTTGATCGGCCGCCCGTTGTACGAGGCGTTCATCAAGCACTACACCGCCAAGCAGTGGCAGACCGATCCCAAGGAACTGCCCGCGGGCAACATCACCCGGCTTCCGGTCCGCTACACCTTCGACAACCGCTACTTCAACGACACCTACGAGGGTCTACCTGTCGACGGTTACACCGCGTGGCTCGAGAACATGGCGGCCGACGACCGCATCGAGGTGCGCCTGTCCACCGACTGGTTCGACGTCCGTGAGCAGCTGCGCGCCGACAGTCCCGACGCCCCGGTCGTCTACACCGGCCCCGTGGACCGTTACTTCGAGTACTCGGCCGGCCGACTCGGCTGGCGCACACTCGACTTCGAGACCGAGGTGCTCGACACCGGCGACTTCCAGGGCACACCGGTGATGAACTACAACGACGCCGACGTCCCGTTCACCCGTATCCACGAGTTCCGGCATTTCCATCCCGAGCGGGACTCCTACCCCGACGACAAGACGGTCATCATGCGGGAGTTCAGCCGGTTCGCCGAGAACGACGACGAGCCGTACTACCCGATCAACACACCCGAGGACCGGGCGATGCTGACCACCTACCGTGACCTCGCCCGCACCGAGACCGCAAGTGCCGGAGTGTTGTTCGGCGGTCGCCTGGGCACCTATCAGTACCTCGACATGCACATGGCGATCGCGAGTGCGCTCACCATGTTCGACAACACCCTGGCACCGCATCTGCGTGATGGTGCGCCGCTGGTGGCCGACCCCGCAGGAGCCGAATAGATGACGGTGACTCCCGTGAACCAATCCGAGATCCCCGACGCCGGAGTGGGGCCGTCGAAAGCGAAATCCCTTCTGCAGCGGGTGATCTTCCCGCGCGCA
Source organism: Gordonia sp. ALPHA1B1 (assembly GCF_005502615.1). NCBI lineage: Bacteria > Bacillati > Actinomycetota > Actinomycetes > Mycobacteriales > Gordoniaceae > Gordonia > Gordonia sp. ALPHA1B1. The sequence goes on from NZ_SCOC01000015.1 coordinate 88,590, forward strand.
GGCGAACCCCTCGACGTCCGGTCGCTGTACGTCGTGGAGTCCGAGAGCAACAACCGCCGGGCGCACGCCCCCAGCCGGACCTCGGTGCTCCTCGGTGCCGAGTCCGAGGTGAGTTTCGAGACCTACTTCAACGCCTTCGCCGCGGCCTACTGGCGCCGCTGGAGCATCCTCGACTCCGTGGTGCTCCGCGTCGAGGTGATCGGCACCTGTCGCGTCGACCTGTACCGCTCCAAGATCGACGGGTCGCGTATCGGCATCGGCGGTGATCTCGTCGACACCGACGAAACCGGCCGCGGCGTAGTCGAATTCGAGCTGGACCTCGGCCCCTTCGAAGACGGCGGCTGGATCTGGTTCGACGTCACCACCGACACCGACACCGAGATCGTCTCCGCCGGTTGGTACGCGCCCATCGAGGCGCCGACCCCGGACGCGGAGACCAAGCGCGTCACGGTGGGCATCCCGACCTTCAACCGCCCCACCGACGCGGTGAACGCGTTGGCCGCGTTGACCTCCGACCCCATGGTCGACGAGGTGATCGACGCGGTGATGATGCCCGACCAGGGCACCAAGAAGGTCGTCGACGAACCCGGGTACACCGAGGCCGCGGCCGCTCTCGGCGACCGGCTGCACATCTTCGACCAGGGCAACCTCGGCGGCTCGGGCGGGTACGCGCGCATCATGTACGAGGCGCTGCGGCTCACCGACTCGCCCTACGTCCTCTACATGGACGACGACATCGCGATCGAACCCGACTCGATCCTGCGGGCGCTGGCCATGTCGCGATTCGCGAAGGCGCCCATGCTCGTCGGCGGTCAGATGCTGAACCTGCAGGACCGCAGTCACCTCCACTGCATGGGTGAGGTCATCCGGCGCGACACCTTCATGTGGACCGCGGCGCCGTTCGTCGAGTACGACCACAACTTCTCCAAACACCCACTGCGCGACCGCGAGAACTCGAAGAACCTGCACCGGCGGATCGACGTCGAGGGCAACGGTTGGTGGATGTGCATGATCCCGCGCGAATGTGCGGAGCAGATCGGCCTCCCGATGCCCCTGTTCATCAAGTGGGACGACTGGGAGTTCGCACTCCGCGCGTCGAAGGCCGGTTACCCCACCGCCACCGTGCCGGGTATCGCGATCTGGCACATGGCCTGGAGCGACAAGGACGACGCGATCGACTGGCAGGCGTACTTCCACCTGCGCAACCGGCTCGTCGTCGCTTCGATCCACCACGACGGTCCCATCAAGGGGATCGTCCGGTCGATGACCAAGGCGACCGCGAAACACCTCCTCTGCCTGGAGTATTCGACGGTCGCGATCCAGAACGAGGCGATCCGGGACTTCCTCGCCGGACCCGATCACATCCGCAGTCTGCTGCCCACCGCGCTGCCGAAGGTCGCGCAGATGCGCAAGCAGTATCCGGACGCGGTCGTCCTCCCCTCGGCGACCGAGCTGCCGCGGACCTCGGGCGAGGCAACGCATCTCGGGACCTCGATACCGCTGAACCCGATCAGCAAGATCAAGGCGCTGACCGCCGCGGTGGTGAACAATGTCCGCCCGGCCGATCCCCGGCATCACGAGGTGCCGCAGGCCAACTTCCCACCGATCGAGGCGCGATGGTTCTCCCTCGGACGGGTCGACGGTGTCACGGTCACCACCGCCGACGGCCGCGGCGTCGTCTACCGGCAGCGCGACCGCGAGAAGATGATCGAGCTCGCCCGGGAACATTTCGCCCTCGTGAAGGAATTGCAGGACAAGTTCCCGGAGATGAAGCAGCAGTACAGGTCCGCACACCGCGACCTGACGTCGAAGGAGAGCTGGGCGGGTGTCTTCGGAATCTGATGGTCCGGTGATCGGCAGCGGGGGCGACACGGTCCTGGAGGACCGTGCGGAGACGGGGAAGGTCCCGGCCGACGACACCCCGCGTCCCCTGAACGGCGAGGAGAAGGCGCTGGTCGCCATCCAGGCCGGGCTCGGCGCCCGCCCGGGCGTCCGCCCGGCCGCGCGCGGACTGTCGCACGTGGGCGAGCACGCGCTGGGCTGGCTCGCGATCTCGGGGGCCGGGTGGGCCCTGGCCCGCCGCCGCGGTGACGTACGGGCGCAACAGCTCTGGCTCGAGGCGGGAGTGGGCGCCTTCGGCGCGCACGCCGCGTCGGTGATCATCAAGCGGATCGTGCGCCGCCCGCGGCCCGCACACCCGGCGATCGCCATCGGGGTGTCGACGCCGAGCAAACTGAGTTTCCCGTCCTCACACGCCACCTCGACCACCGCGGCCGCGATCCTCATCGGCCGCGCCGCCGGCTGGGACCCGAAGGTGCTGCCCGCTGTGCTGGTCCCGCCGATGCTGCTGTCCCGACTGGTGCTGGGCGTGCACTACCCGACCGACGTCACCGCGGGTGCCGCGATCGGTGCCGCGAGCGCAGCGGCGGTCATCGTGGGCGATAAGGTGCTGCTCGAACCCACCCGGAATGACCAGGAGTCCGGACGTGCCCGCCGCGCGGCGCGCGTCCTGGCCCGGCTCGGCCTGACGGCCGCGGTCCCCGGCGGGACGCTGCGTCTTGCCGCGTCCCCCGTCATCGCGCGGGTGACACGACACAGGGAGAGTGCATGAGCGAGGAGCCGATCGAGCACGGGAAGGTTCTCGGACCGCCGAAGAACCTGACGTCCGGGCTGATCAAGGCCGTCCGGCCGCGGCAGTGGGTCAAGAACGTCCTGGTGCTCGCCGCTCCGCTCGCCGCGGGCAACATCACCGACGTCTCGGTGCTGGGCTCCGCCGGTATCGCCTTCGTCGCCTTCTGCCTCGCCGCGTCGAGCATCTACCTGGTCAACGACGCGATGGACGTCGAGTCCGACCGCAACCACCCGACCAAGCGGTTCCGGCCGATCGCGGCCGGCGTCGTCCCGGTGACCCTGGCCTATGTCCTCGCCGCCGTCCTCCTCGTCGGCTCGATCGGCATCGCGTTCCTCGCCAACTGGCAGACGGCCGTCGTCATCGCCATCTACCTGGTGATCCAGCTCGGCTACTGCTTCGGCCTGAAGAACCAGGCCGTCATCGACATCTGCATCGTGTCGTCGGGCTTCCTGCTGCGCGCCATCGCCGGTGGTGTCGCCGCCGAGATCGTGCTGTCGCAGTGGTTCCTGCTCGTGATGGCCTTCGGGTCGCTCTTCATGGCGGCGGGTAAGCGCTACGCCGAACTCCAGCTCGCCGAACGCACGGGCGCCAAGATCCGTAAGGCCCTCGAGTACTACACGACCACCTACCTGCGCTTCGTGTGGACCCTGTCGGCCACCGCGGTCGTGATCTTCTACGGCCTGTGGGCCTTCGACAAGGGCGACACCAACGTCGCGTACGCCATCTCGATGGTGCCGTTCACCGTGGCGATCCTCCGCTACGCCGTCGACGTCGACGGGGGTGCCGCGGGCGAACCCGAGGAGATCGCGCTCGGCGATCGTGTCCTGCAGCTGCTCGCCGTGGCGTGGCTGGTGTGTGTGGGTGTCGCGGTCTATGCAGTCAATTGATGAGTCGCCAACCGGATTCCGGGCGCTGACGACCGGCCGCACCAAGGTCGCGGCCGTCAGTTTCGTCGTCGGGGCCGCCGTCGTCACGACGTTCTTCGCGATCGGTGCGTGGCAGCGCCGGTGGATCGCCGACGACGGACTCATCGTCCTGCGGACGCTGCGCAACCTCTTCGCCGGCAACGGTCCGGTCTTCAACGCCGGGGAGCGGGTCGAGGCGAACACCTCGACCGCCTGGACCTACCTGCTGTGGTTCTGGGCGTGGATCACCGACGGTCAACTCGAGTACGTCGCGCTCTGGGTGGCGCTGGTCTGCTCGGTCGCCGCGATCCCGATCGCGATGTACGGCAGCGCGCGCCTGTTCGGGACACGCATCGGCGGGCTCACCGGCGACGGCTGGACCCTGCTGCTGCCGTTCGGCGCGGTCATCTACATCGCCATCCCGCCCGCGCGCGACTTCGCCACGAGCGGGCTCGAGAACGGACTCTGCATCTTCTGGGCGGCCGTCCTGTGGTGCCAGCTCGTCGCCTGGGCGCGGCGCGGCCCGCACACGAGCCGCAGGAGCGCGGCGGTCACGCTCGTACTCGCCTTCACCGCCGGTCTGGCGCCGCTCATCCGGCCCGAACTGGCGATCCTCGGCGGCCTCGTCCTGCTGCTGGTGTTCTTCGCGCCCCTCGGCTGGAGGATGCGTCTGGGCGTCGTCGTGGTCGCGGGGACTCTGCCGGTCGGCTACCAGATCTTCCGCATGGGCTACTACGCCCTGCTGGTTCCCAATCCCGCGGTCGCGAAGGACGCCAGCGGTGCCAAGTGGGACCAGGGCTTCGCCTATCTGACCAATCTCTTCGGCCCGTACGTGCTCGTGCTGCCGGTCGTCCTGGCGGCGGTGGCCGGGGTGCTGCTGGTCGTCGGCGGCCGCATGCGGTCGAAGAGGGCCGACGCCACGGGTGCCGACGCGACCGCGGATTCGGTTGACGCAACGGCCGACTCGACGACGGACACCCGGTCGACGCGCCTCGCCGGATGGTCGCGCCGGCTGCAGTCCTCGACCGCGGTCGTGACCGTCGTGGTCCTCGCCGGCATCGTGCTGATCGTCTACTGGATGCGTCAGGGCGGCGACTTCATGCACGGCCGGGTGCTGCTCGTTCCGGTCTTCATCACCCTGTTGCCCTTGATGGTCGTCCCGGTGACGATTCCCGCCCACGTCGGTGCGGCGTTCCGTCGCCGGCCGTCGACGGACTCCGAGTCCGTGATCTCCGACCCGGTGGACGACGCGGCTCCGGCGCCCGAATTCAGCCCCGCCGACCGCCGGCGCGCGCGGGCCCAACTGGTCGGCGCGGTGGCCATGAGCGCCATGTGGATCACCGTCGTGGTGTGGGCGGTCTCCACCCACGCCAACGTGCTGCCGAACGCGGGCATCGACATCGGCCGCAGCGGCATCGTCGACGAGCGCCGCTTCTACGTCACCAACATGGGCAACGAGAATCCCGTGACCGCCGAGGATTACCTCGACTACCCGCGCATGAGCGCGATGGTCGAGAAGATCGACGAGTACCGCGAGGACGGCGGCGTCATCCTGCCGTCGTTCAACTACGACGAGTGGTACGTGGCGCAACTTCCCGCCGTGATGCCGAAGGGTGCCGAGCGGCAGGTGACCGTCTACTTCCTCAACCTCGGCATGACGAGCATGAACGCCCCGCTGGATGTGCGCGTCATCGACCAGATGGGTCTGGCGTACCCGCTCGCCGCGCACACCGAGCGTCTCGAGGACGGCCGTATCGGCCACGACAAGATCCTGCCGAGCGAGTGGGTCGTCGCCGAGGCCGGGGCATACCCGCGCCGCCCCGTGCTGCCCGGTTATCTCGACGAGGACCTGGTCCGTCAGGCCCAGGTGGCGCTGCAGTGCCCGGAGACCAAGGACCGGTTCGCCTCGTTCGAGGCACCGTGGTCCTTCGACCGCTTCAAGCACAACCTGCGTCAGGCGTTCACCTTCAACAGCTACCGCATCCAGCGTGAGCCGGAGTACGAGATCCAGCGCTGCGGCCTGGAGATGCCACCGCCGGTGAACCCACGCTAGTTACGCGCGCCCGGGCGCGGCACCCAACCACACGACACCAAGAGAATCCCGAGAAAACGCGGGGTCGAACCTGTGGAGTTGCCGTCGAACATCTCGGATCGGTAACGTCCCCGTGGGCGCGGCCGATAGAAAGGTCGTGACTGAGGCGTTCTGAACTGCTGGGACGCCGAAGTGACGGGGGTTGTGATCGCGATCACATGGTTTGTCACGTTCGGGGGCATCGAATAGGCTCGCCGACGGTGAATCGCATGCGAGAACGACTCGTGAACGACGTCGCGCCGCGCAATGAGCCGGGGGACGAAAAATGTGTGACGCACAAGGACCGGTAGGCCACCGGGGACCATGAGTTCCGGCCGATCGGCTGAAGAGGGAGATTCTGTACATGCGTGAAGCTGCCACCGAGGCGCCGAGGCCTGCGCGCAACCGGATGAGCAACCGGTTGATCGCCGCTTTCGTCGCCATCCTGACAGTTGTGGGACTGACCGGTGTCGTCGCCGGCCAGGCCAACGCCCGGATCGGCGGAACGCAGGTCGGCAAGCAGGAGTTCTGGGTCAACGGCTGCGGGATGCCGAACGTCAAGGTCCGCGCCTGGAAGAAGCCCGGCAACTACAAGACCGTCATCCTCCTCGACGGCATGCGCGCCCAGTACGACTACAGCGGCTGGGAGATCAACACCAACGTCCAGGAGATGGTGAAGTCCGGCGTCAACGTCGTCGAGCCCATCGGTGGACCCGCGAGCTTCTACACGGACTGGGACGCACCCAGCAACTTCAACCGGCAGCCCTACCGGTACCGCTGGAACTGTGTCATCAGCCGGACTCTCATCAGTGCGCTCGACGCCCGTGGCTTCCGCGTCGGACCGTCGAAGCGCTACGCCATCATGGGCCTGTCCATGGGTGGTAACGCCGCACTGGTCCTCGGTGCCCAGAACCGTCAGCACTTCGACCGCGCCGGCTCGCTCTCGGGTTACAACTTCCTGAGCGCGCCCGGCATGCGTACCGCGCTGCGCCTGGCGATGCTCGACGTCGACCCGAAGCCGTGGAACATCGACGCGATGTGGGGCCCGCCGTGGAGCATCCGCTGGTTCCAGAACGATCCCTTCTGGAACATCGGCCTGATGCGCGGAATGAAGGTGTTCGTCGGTTCCGGTAACGGTCTGTTCGGCCGCTACAACGCACTGCCCAACGTGTTCGACGACCTGTTCAAGGGTTCGACCCTCGAGCTGCTCGCCTTCACGCAGTCCAAGGCCTTCGAGGCCGCGGCCTTCGTCCAGGGCGTCCCGCTGATGACCTACTACGCCAACGGCACCCACGCCTGGGGCTACTGGCAGGACATGATCTGGAACGCCAAGAACCGCGGGTTCTTCCGCTGATCTGACATCGCCGGTCCGCCGGCTGCACGACGCCCCGCCCGGGTTTCCGGGCGGGGCGTCGTCGTGCGTGGGCGCACCCACCTGCTCCCTGAGGCGCGCCCGGAGCCTGCGGAGGGCGCGTCACGAAGGGTCTGGCGACCGAGGTTGCGAAGCAGGCCGGGATATCAACTGTCACACAAATCCCACGTGTCACAGCGTGGCGTGCGGACACGCCTCGCTGCGGCGTGTAAGAAACTCCTGAGGCGTTTGATACTCATGATGCACGTGTGACTGACGGGGAATCGGTCACGACGCTGCGGGCGCCGGCGTACAGGGGCGAAGGAGTTCTGGAGAGTGATGCGGCGAAACAGTGGTACAGGCAGGGTCGACGCGCGACCGGCTGACGCAGGACAGGGTGACGCGCGCCCGGCCGGTCGTCGGGCGACTCTTCGCCCGGTGACGGCGGCCGTGGTCGCGCTGGCGACCGCCGCGGTGCTCGTCATCGGCAACGGTCTCGCCGGCGCCGAGCCCGCTCCGGCGCCCGCGCCACCGAGCTCGCGCGCCCCGGTCGCCCCGGCGTCGGTGCCGGCCGCCCAGCCGGCGAGGGTGACGAACACCTACTGGTACACCGACCGGCGGGTGGCCCTGTGGGTCTACTCGCCGGCGATGAACACCAACATCCAGGTGCAGATCCTGCTGGCCCGTGACTGGCACGCGAAGCCGAAGGAGAAGTTCCCGCAGCTCACGATGCTCGACGGCCTGCGCGCGCAGGACGATCAGAGCGGCTGGATCATCAACACCAAGATCGTCGACTTCTACAAGGACAAGAACGTCAACGTCATCCTGCCGATCGGTGGCGAGTCGAGCTTCTACACCGACTGGAAGGAACCCGACCGCGGCAAGAACTACAAGTGGGAGACGTTCCTCATGCGGGAATTGCCGCCCATCCTGGAGAACGACTGGCGCTCCACCGACGTCCGCGGCATCGAGGGACTGTCGATGGGTGGCTCCGCGGCCATGATGCTGGCCGCGCGCAATCCCGGCTTCTACAAGTTCGCAGCGTCGTTCTCGGGGATCCTGCAGCTGAGTTCGTTCGGCATGCCGCAGGCCATCCAGTTCGCGGTGCGCGACGGTGGCGGCTACGACTCGATGAAGATGTTCGGTCCGCCGTCCGATCCGGCGTGGAAAGAGCACGACCCCTATCTGATGGTCGACAAACTGCAGGGCACGAGCCTGTACGTCTCCTCGGGCAACGGCATGGTCGGCCCGCACGACAAGCCGTCGGACATCCCGATGCTCGCGACCAACTATTCCGGCGTCGGACTCGAGATGCTGAGCCGCGTGACCTCGCAACAGTTCGCGATCCAGTTGAATCGCAAGGGGATTCCGGGCCAGGCGAACTACCGGCCGTCGGGCACCCACACCTGGCCGTACTGGGAGTTCGAGATGATGCAGGCGTGGCCGCAGGCCGCCGCGGCCCTCGGACTGTCGCGCGACGCGGTCGCATGCCGCGTCGACGGCGCCTTCCGCAAGGTCTGGGACGCCAACAAGGCGACGCTCGGGGGCTGCCTCACCCCGTCGTACCCGGTTGCCGGTGGCAAGGCACAGGACTTCGCCGGCGGACGCATGTTCACCGGCCCGAAGGGTCCGAAGATCGTCACCGGCGCGATCGGTGGCGCCTACGTCGCTGCCGGTGGACCGAGCGGACGTCTCGGCAAGCCGACGACCGACGAACTCCCGACCCGCGACGGCAAGGGCCGCGTCAACCACTTCGAGCATGGCCGGATCACCTGGACGGCGAAGGACGGCACCAAGGTCCTGAAGTGACGGTCAGAAGGAGGGGACGGGGCGCCGACGGTGCCCCAACCTCGACCCCACGTGTGTACGGCCTGAAACTTCGCTGAGGAATCGGACCGTTACCGCAGGTGGTGCTGGTGCGGCGGCCGGAACGGCCTCGCGCGGACGGTAGCCTGACGTGGTGTGCGATGCAGGGTGCCCCTGCGTTGCGATCGGCCGCAGGCCGGACGTGAGTGTCGCCGGACGAGACCGTCCGGCGGTGCGTTGATCTCGACCCGAAAGGTTCGGCAGGAAGTGGCGATGACAACGAAGTGTGTGCGGCTGGTGCTGGCCGTGACGGGCCTCGCTCTCGCGCTCGGGTCCGTGTCGGCCTGCGCCGATGACTCGACGGCGAGTGCGCCGATCACCAACAACCCGGTCACGACGACTTCGCTGTACTCGGCCGCTCCGTCGACGAGCGCGTCGCAGGGGTCCACATCCGAGGAGACCACCCCGTCCACGCCCGGCGGCACGTCGGACCTGCCGGCGACCGAACCGAACCCCAGTACGAAGGTCCCGGCCAGCTTCCCCGGACCCAGCGGCCAGCCGCTCGACGACAAGGCCCGCGCGTATCTCGCCGCGTTGAAGCAGCAGGACGTCACGTTCATGGGTGACAACGACAATTCAGTGGCCCTGACGATGGCGAAGTACGTCTGTGGAGCCAAGCAGAAGGGCACCGACCCGAGCATGGTGAAGGCCTTCGTCACCGCCTCCGTGGGTCCGGGGGCGGACAACGTCGAGGAAGCGAACTCGAAGGCCGACAAGGTCATCCGCGCGGCCGAACAGCACTACTGCTGACGTGGCCGCTCGACGCAACGCCGCGGGCCGCACCCGGAAGGGTCCCGTCCGGCGGCTCGGCGCCTTCGCGCTGCTCCTCCTCGCGCTCGCGGTCATCGCGATCGTGCTCATCGTCGTGCTGGTCCTGGTGTGGCTGGCTCCGGGACCCGCGCCGATCGGCCCCGGCGGGCCGTCGACGACCCCGCCGTCGAAAGAACGGCCGGATGCACAGCCGGCGGACTGCCCGGACGTCCTGACCGTCGTCGTGCCCGGGACCTGGGAGTCGAGCGCCGACGACGATCCGTACGCGCCGTCGGCGAATCCGAACTCGTTGATGCTGCGCGTGTCGCGTGCCCTCTCGAATGACTTCGACTCGTCCCGCAGCGAGATCTACACCGTTCCCTACACGGCGCAGTTCCGGAATCCGACCAACCTCGCCGACCGGCAGGCCGACTACAACGTGTCACGCACGCAGGGCTACAAGCGTGCGGCGGGCAAGATCATCTCCACCAACGAACGCTGCCCGCTGACGAGCTACGTGATCATGGGATTCAGTCAGGGTGCGGTCATCGCCGGCGATCTGGCCAGCAACATCGGCAACGGCCGGGGCGTGCTCGAGGACGGTGACCAGGATCTCGTGCTGGGCGTCGGGCTGATCGCCGACGGTCGGCGCCAACCTGGTGAGCAGAACGACATCGAGCCGAGCCCGAACGGCGTGGGTGCCGAGATCGCGCTCGGTGGCATGGGCAACCTCGTTCCCGGCATCTCCATGACCGGCCCGCGCACCGGCGGTTTCGGCGATCTCCGCGACCGGGTTCAATCCATCTGCGCCCCGGGCGATCTCATCTGTGACTCGCCGACGATCGTCAACCCGCTGGCGGCGGTGTCGAAGCTGGCGAACGCGGCGTCGAATCCCGTCCATGCGATGTACGCGACCACCCGCTACTGGGAGAACGACGGTCAGACCGCGACCCAGTGGATGTACGACTGGTCCAAGGATCTCATCGAGGGCGCACCCCAGCCGAAGCACAACTGACCGGCAACCTGCCGGTCACGGCTGGCCGGATAGAAGCGTCTCCAGACGCGACTCACCCGACCGCCCGCATCGTCGAACTAACCGGCCGGTAACCTCTTCTCGCGGCTGCGGCCGATTCGTTTGGCGGCGCCGTCACGCTGCATTAACGTGTTGGGCTGGCCCGAGGAACACCGCAGTGCGCCGCAGACGCCGCACGCGACCTCACCAGCCGGCGATCACGATGAGAGGACAGCGATGACGCAACCCCCGAGCGATGCCGGTGCCACCTCGGCCGGATTGCGGAAGTTCCGCTTCGGCGCGGGTGGTGAGGGCAACAAGGACGAGGGCGGTGCCCGCAAGTTCGTCAAGCTGGCGCAGACGGCCGAGGAATACGGCTACGACACCTTCGCGGTGCCCGACCACCTCGGCAACCAGGTCGGTCCGCTCGCGGCCCTCGGCGCGCTGACGCAGGCCACCAGCACGATCCGCCTCGCGACCTCGGTGCTGGCCAACGGCTGGCGTCATCCCGCCCTCCTCGCCAAGGAGGCCAACACGATCGACGTCCTGAGCAGGGGACGACTCGAGTTGGGCATCGGCGCCGGGTGGATGAAAGAGGAGTTCGACAAGGCCGGCATCGAATTCGAGTCGCCCGGCGTCCGGATCCGTCGCCTCGACGAGGCGCTGACCGTCCTCGACGGCCTGATGCGCGGGGAGACGGTGAACTTCGACGGCGAGTTCTATCAGATCAACGGCCTCGAGGGCAGTCCACGGCCGCGGCAGGGACCGCGTCCGCCGATCGCCGTCGGCGGCGGTGGACCCAAGATGCTCGCCCTGGCCGCCAAGCACGCCGACATCATCTCCGTCGCGCCCGGCACCACCACCGACGGCAAGATGAAGCTGTCCGACATGACCATCGAGAAGACCGCCGAGCGTGTCGACCGGATCCGGCAGGTCGCCGGCGACCGGTTCGACGAGCTCGAACTGAACTGGACGATCGCTGTCATCGTCATCACCGACGATCGGGTCGCCACCGCCGAGATGGCGCTGAAGGCGCTCGAACAGGGCTATCCGCCCAACATCGCGCACGACACCGAGTTCACCGTCGACGACGTGCTGACCTCGCCGTACATCGCGATCGGGAGCTTCGACGAGATCGCCGACCAGATCCGGGAGGTGCGCCGCCGCACCACCATGTCCTACGTAGGGGTGTTCCCCACGCAGATGGATGCTTTTGCGCCCGTGCTGGCGCAATTGAAGGGGGAGTAGGATGGCCGACGGTCTCGCGAGTCAACAGCGAGGTGACGGGGCGGTGAACCCGGGGGCGCGCGTCGAAGGGCGACGCGCGCTCATGCGAAGCCGAGCATGACGAACGCGAGTTTTTTCGTTGGGTAACTGGACGTGCGCTACCGTATCCCGCGGTCGGCACAGGACGTGGACAGCAGGACTGCGTGGTGGTGTCGTCAAGACCTCGCCGGAGAACTGCGCCCGCGTGGGGGAGTCCACGAGGGGGCACAGGAGTAATGAATGCTGAGTACTGAACTCGAAGACTTTCTCGATGAGACCGGGAACATCTCTTTCACCGAGGAAGCGACCCTGGTCGACTATGTCGAGCAGAACGTCCGCGAACAGGCCGACACACTGGCCTACCGGTTCATCGACTACAGCCGCGAACGCGATGGCGAGCCCCAGGATCTGACGTGGGCGCAGTTCGGCAAGCGACTCCGCGCCGTTGCAGCACGTCTGCAGCAGGTCACCAAGCCGGGCGACCGCGTGGCGATCCTCGCGCCGCAGTCGCTGGAGTACGTGATCGGGTTCTTCGCGGCGCTCTACGCCAGCAACGTCGCCGTCCCGCTGTTCTCTCCGGACGAGCCCGGACACACCGACCGACTGCACGCGGTCCTCGACGACTGCAAGCCGACCGCGATCCTCACCTCGACGAAGTCCGCCGAGGCGGTGCGTGACTTCTTCGCGCCGCTGCCGGCCAAGGAGCGTCCGCGCGTCATCGCCGTCGACGCCGTCCCGGATTCGGTCGGGTCGAGCTGGGTGGCACCGGTCGCCGGTCAGGACCACAACAAGGACACCGTCGCCTACCTGCAGTACACCTCGGGTTCGACGCGCGTCCCGGCCGGTGTGGAGATCACCTATCAGGCGGTCGCCGCGAACGTGCTGCAGATCTCCGACACCATCGGCATCGATCGCGAGGCCCGCGGCGTCACCTGGCTGCCGATGTTCCACGACATGGGTCTGCTCACCGTGATCCTGCCCGCGCTCGGCGGCCGCTACATCACGATCATGAGCCCGCAGGCATTCGTGCGCCGTCCCGGTCGCTGGATCAAGGAGCTCGCCGCCGCCGCCGACGGCGCGGAGACCTTCGCCGCGGCTCCCAACTTCGCCTTCGAGCACGCCGCCGCGCGCGGTCTGCCGAAGGAGGGCGAGGAGCTCGACCTCTCCAACGTCATCGGTCTGATCAACGGGTCGGAGCCGGTCACGGTCAGCTCGATGAAGAAGTTCAACGAGGCGTTCGCGCCGTACGGGCTGCCGAAGACGGCGATCAAGCCCTGTTACGGCATGGCCGAGGCCACGCTGTTCGTGTCCGCGACGCAGCGCGAGAACGAGGCGAAGGTCGTCTATGTCGACCGCGACGACCTCAACGCCGGCAGTTTCACCCTCGTCGAGTCCGACGCGCCCAACGCGGTCGCGCAGGTGTCGTGTGGTCAGGTCGCGGTGAGCCAGTGGGCCACCATCGTCGACACCGAGACGGCGACCGAACAGCCCGACGGCCATGTCGGGGAGATCTGGTTGCACGGTCTGAACATCGGCGCCGGCTACTGGAACAAGCCGGAGGAGACCGAGGAGACATTCCACAACAAGCTGGTCACCCCGCTCCCGGAGAACAGTCACGCCGAGGGTGCGCCCGCGGACGCGATCTGGATGCGCACCGGCGACTTCGGGGTCTGGCTCGACGGTGAGCTCTACATCACCGGGCGAGTCAAGGACCTGGTGATCGTCGACGGCCGCAACCACTACCCGCAGGACCTCGAGTACAGCGCGCAGGAAGCCAGCGACGCGCTGCGCCCCGGCTTCGTCGCCGCGTTCTCGGTGCCGGCCAATCAGTTGCCGGGCGAGGTGTTCGAGTTCGCCGGCAGCGGCTTGAAGCCCGACACCGACGACGCGTCCGAGCAGTTGGTCATCGTCGCCGAGCGCGGACCCGGCCGCAAGGCCGACCCGCAGGAGGTCGCCGACACCGTGCGTGCCGCGGTGGCCCAGCGTCATGGCGTGATGGTCCGTGACGTCCTGCTGGTCCCGGCCGGCTCGATCCCGCGCACGTCGTCGGGCAAGATCGCGCGGCGCGCGACCCGTGCGGCCTACATCGACGGCAGTCTCCGGGGCGGCTACAAGCAGACGGCGTTCCCGGACGCCGAGTAGCGAATCTGCGGACCCGGGCGGGGTGAGTGCGTCGAGTTGCCGCGCCCGGACACCCCGCGGGCTGATAATGCACCCGGCACCAGTTCAGGTGCCCCGAGATCAGTAGTCTGGAAGCGATGTCTGAACTGAATACCGACGAGGCCCGCAGTATCGATTCCGCCGCGGCCGGCACCGACGGCGAGACCGCCGGTGACCTCACTGTCGACCAGCTTCGTGATTGGCTGCGCGAGTGGGTGTCACAGGCGACCGGGCTCCCCGTCGAGCAGATCGCCGTCGACCGTCCCATGGAGGAGCTCGGTCTCTCGTCCCGCGACGCCGTGGCGCTCGCCGCCGACGTCGAGGACAAGACCGGGGTGATCCTCACCGCGACGGTCGTCTACAACCATCCGACGATCGCCACGCTCGCGCAGCGCATCATCGAGGGCGACCCCGACGAGGGCGCCGACGGCGACGCGGACACCTTCTGGCGGCGCGAGCGCACCGCGGACGACGACATCGCGATCGTCGGGCTGTCGACCCGGTTCCCGAAGTCGGGCACGACGCCCGAGTCGACGTGGGACGCGCTCATCGCCGGCGTCGACGGTGTCTCGGACCTGCCCGCGGATCGGTGGTCGGAGTTCCGGTCCGATCCCCGGCTCGTCGAGATCCTCGACGCGGCCAACACCAAGGGCGGCTACCTCGACGACGTCCGCACCTTCGACGCCGACTTCTTCCAGATGAGCCCGCGCGAGGTCGAGATGGTCGACCCGCAGCAGCGTCTCGCGCTCGAGCTGACCTGGGAGGCACTCGAGCACGCGCACATCCCGCCGAGCGATCTCAAGGGCGCTCCGGTCGGTGTGTTCATCGGCTCCTCCACGAACGACTACCAGCTGCTGGCGACCCTCGGCCTGAGCGAGGGCGCCGAGGACACCGCCGCGTATGCGCTGACCGGCACCTCCACCGCGATCGTCGCGAACCGGGTGTCCTACTTCTACGACTTCCGCGGACCGTCGATCGCCCTCGACACCGCGTGCTCGTCGTCGCTGGTGGCCGTCCATCAGGCCGTCCGCAGCCTGCGGACCGGCGAATCCGACCTCGCGCTGGCCGGCGGCGTCAACCTGATCATCAACCCGGCGGCGACGCTCGGTTTCGACAAGATCGGCGCCCAGGCGGCGGACGGACACGTGAAGGCGTTCTCCGCCGACGCGGACGGATTCATCCGCGCCGAGGGCGGCGGACTGTTCGTCCTGAAGCGACTGTCCGACGCGCGTCGTGACGGCGACGACGTCCTCGCGGTCATCGCGGGCTCGGCGGTCAACAGCGACGGTCGCTCGAACGGCCTGCCGGCCCCGAACCCCGAGGCGCAGGTCGACGTCCTGCGGGACGCCTATGCCGACGCCGCGATCGATCCGCGCACCGTCGACTACGTGGAGGCCCACGGCACCGGGACCATCCTCGGCGATCCCATCGAGGCCGACGCCCTGGGCCGCGTGGTCGGTCGCGGACGCCTCCCCGGCTCGCCGATGCTGCTCGG
Source organism: Gordonia sp. ALPHA1B1 (assembly GCF_005502615.1). Lineage (NCBI taxonomy): Bacteria > Bacillati > Actinomycetota > Actinomycetes > Mycobacteriales > Gordoniaceae > Gordonia > Gordonia sp. ALPHA1B1. The sequence continues at coordinate 104,098 of NZ_SCOC01000015.1, forward strand.
GTCGGTCAAGACGAACTACGGCCACATGGAGTCGGCCGCGGGCGCGGGTGCGCTGGCCAAGGTCGTCCTCGCGATGCAGCACGGCACCATCCCGGCGTCGCTGAACTACAGCGGCCCCAACCCGTACATCCAGTTCGACGCCAACAATCTCAAGGTCATCCCGGAGGCCACCGAGTGGCCGCGCTATTCCGGTCATGCCGTCGCCGGTGTCTCCGGATTCGGTTTCGGCGGCACCAACGCGCACGTCGTCGTCCGCGAGGTGCGGCCCGAGGATCTCGCGCCGGAGTCCGCGCCCGCAGGCGATGCGGGCGCATCCGAGTTGCCGGCGTCGGCGTCGCTGCCGGGAGAGCCTGACCGTTCCCCGCTGGTTGAGCCTGTCGAAACCGATGATGAGTTCCTCACCGAGGCCGAGCGCGCCGTGCTCGCCGCGCAGGCGAAGAACATCGATCCGGTGATCGAGGAGACCGCGCCGGATCCGACCGCCGGGTTCGCACCGTGCGCGGTCGAGGGTTCGGTTGTGCCGCTGGTCATCTCGGGCTTCCTGCCGTCGCGTCGGCGCAAGACCGCCGCGGACCTGCTCGAGTGGCTCGAGTCCGACGAGGGACGGTCGACGCCGCTCGCCGACATCGGCCGCGCGCTGGCACACCGCAATCACGGACGCTCGCGCGCCGTCGTCATGGCCCGTACGCACGACGACGCGATCACCGGTGTCCGCGCGGTGGCCGAGGGCAAGAGCAATCCGCTTGTCTACTCGTCGGATTCGCCCGACGCCGCGTCCGCGGTCTGGCTGCTCTCCGGCTTCGGTTCGCAGCACCGCAAGATGGCCAAGCAGCTCTACACCGAGAATCCGATCTTCGCCAAGTACGTCGACCGGGTCGACGAGCTGGTGCAGAACGAGCTCGGGTACTCGATCGCGGAGATGTTCGTCGACGACGAGCAGACCTACGGCATCGAGCAGAGCCAGGTCGGCATCTACACGATCCAGGTCGCGCTCGCCGACACCCTGCGGCACCACGGCGCCGAACCCGGTGTGCTCGTGCCGCATTCGATGGGCGAGGCTTCGGCCGCGTACATCAGCGGCGGTCTCTCGCTCGAAGACGCGACCCGGGTGATCTGCCAGCGCTCGCGCCTGATGGGCGAGGGCGAGTCGATGCTCCAGGGCGACGACATCCGCCTGATGGCGCTCGTCGAGTACAGCGCCGAGGACATCACCGACGTCCTCACCGACTACCCCGACCTCGAGATCTGTGTCTACGCCGCTCCGACGCACACCGTCATCGGCGGACCGGAGTCGCAGGTCGACGCCATCGTCGAGCGTGCCGAGAAGGAGGGCAAGCTCGGACGCAAACTGGCGACCAAGGGCGCCAGCCACACCTCGCAGATGGACCCGCTCCTGGGCGAGCTGGCCTACGAACTCACCGGTATCACGCCGTTGCGGCCCACCACCGGGTTCTACAGCTCGGTCGACCGCGAGGTCTTCTACCGCGCCGGTCACGAACCCGTCCACACGATCGACTACTTCACCAAGGGGCTGCGCCACAGCGTGTGGTTCAGCCAGGCGATCGCGAAGTCGGTGGAGAACGGCCACCGCACCTTCCTGGAGCTCTCGCCGAACCCGGCCGTTCTGATCTCCGTTGCCGCGGTGACCTTCTCGGCTGGGCTGCACGACGCCGAGCTCATCGAGACGCTGCGGCGTAAGGAGGACGAGAGCTACGGACTCGTCAACGCGCTGATGAAGCTCTACGTGCACGGACATCCGGTCGACGTCGCGTCGCTGTTCGGTCGCGGTGGTCACGCGGCCATTCCGCGTACCCGCTTCGAGCGCAAGGAGTTCTGGCTCACCGCGAAGATCTCCTCGGGCGGCTCGGCCGGCACGGTCCCGGGATCGCACGTGGCACTGCCCGACGGCCGTCACGCCTGGGAGGTCAAAGCGGTCGCGGTCACCGATCCGCGTGAACTGGTGCGTGCCGCGGCGGCCCAGGTCCTGGCGAATGCGGCTGTCGGGGCGTCGGTCGCGCACAGCGCCATCCCGGCATCGGGAACCCTCACGACGACGCTGAGCCCGCATCCCGGCGGTGCGGCGGTGACCGTGCACGCCAAGGCGGACAAGAACTTCCAGCTGTTGTTCGAGGCGGCGGTGACCGGCGACCTCGACGACACCGCAGGTGAGGTCACGGCCGCGCCGGCAGCTCCGGCACGGTCCGGTGCCGAGGTGTTCGCCGATGACACGGTGGTCGTCGAGGACGACGTCGTCGACGACATCGGCAACCGATGGAGTCCCGAATCCGGTGAGACGGTGGGTGATCGGCTCGCGATCATCGTCGGCGAGTCCATGGGCTACGACCCCGAGGACCTGCCGCGCGAGATCCCGCTGATCGAGCTCGGTCTCGACTCGCTGATGGCGGTGCGGATCAAGAACCGCGTCGAGTACGAGTTCGACATCCCGCAGCTGCAACTGCAGGCGATGCGCCAGGCGAACCTCGCCGACGTCGAGAAGTTCGTCGACTTCGCGGTGACGCATCGCGATCAGCTCGACGATCTCGCCCAGAATGCCGCCGGCGGTGGCGAACTCGACACCGCCGCGCTCAATGCCTACATCGACGAGCAGAACGCCGGCGGTGGTGAGTCGGCGGCCTCCGCACCGGCCGGTCAGTCCGACGAGCCCGGCGAGCAGTCGCCGGAGCCGAAGCGGCACATCGCCGAGGATCTGGCCGACGTCGAGCAGGCGGTCGCGAACTCGCCCGAACCGGAGGTGTCGTCACGCGAGGAGGCGGTCGAGGAGTCGGCCGCTCCCGCGGCAACCCCGAAGCCGGCCACCGACATCACCTCGCAGCGGGCCGTCGCCGAGGCGGCCGGCTCGGACGTGCCGCCGCGGGATGCCGCCGAGCGCTTGACCTTCGGCACGTACGCGGTGGTCACCAAGGCCTCGGCCGGCGGCATCTTCAACAAGCTGCCGGTGCTGTCGGAGGACGTGGCCCAGCAGCTCACCGATCGCCTCAACGAGCGCACCGGCGGGGATCTCGACGTCGAGGACATCCTCGACTCCGAGACGATCGAGGAGATGTCGAACTACGTGCGCGAGCATCTCGATGCCGGCGCGTCGACCGACGGGTTCCTGCGCTACCTGCGCCTCGTCCCGGACGGCAAGAAGGTCTATGACCCGTCCGCCGGCGATCCGACGCCGATCCTGCTGTTCCATCCCGCGGGCGGGAACACCTCCGCCTACGAGGCGCTGCTGAAGCGTCTGCCGGCGGACCGGCCCGTCATCGGCTTCGACCGTGGAGTCGAGGGATCGATCGAAGACCGTGTGCGCGAATACCTTCCGCGCCTGCGTGAGCTGCAGCCGAACGGCCCGTACGTGCTGGTCGGCTGGTCCTTCGGCGGTGCGCTCGCCTATGGCGTCGCGCAACTCCTGCGTGAGGCCGGGGAAGAAGTTGCCTTCGTGGGCCTCATCGACGTGGTGCGCCCTCGCGCGGACATGACCGAGACGCCGGACAGCAAGCGGGCGCGGCTCGAGCGCTGGAAGGAGTTCGCGATCCGCAACTACGACCTCGACCCCGATGTTCCGATCCCGATGGATCGGCTCGTCGAGGCCGACGACGAGGGGCAGTTCGCGATCATCATGGAGATGATGTCGATGTCGGGCACCAAGATCCCCGGCGGCATCATCGAACACCAGCGGACCTCGTTCATCGAGAACCGCGTGCTGAGCAGCATCGCGCCGGAACCCTACGACGGCAAGGTCGTGCTGTACCGGGCCGACAAGATGCACGCCGGCGCCGTCGAACTCGAACCGCAGTGGGCCGAGATCGACGAAGACGGCCGCTGGGGTGAGGTCGTCGACGACCTGGAGATCATCCACGTCGGCGGTGACCACCTCTCGATCGTCGACGAGCCGTACATCGCCAAGATCGGCAACGACCTGGCCGCGCGGGTCGGACGGCTCGATGAGCAGTAGCGGCACGGCTGCTCATCGTCAATCAGTGGTCGCGTAGAAAGTGAGACACCGTGGCTGACACCACCGCAGGCAAGCTCGCCGACCTCCGTCAGAAGTTGGAGGCCGCTCGTGAGCCGGGAGGCGAGAAGGCGCTCGCGAAACGCGCGGCGAAGGGGATCTGTTCTCCGCGTGAGCGTCTGAGCATGCTCTTCGATCCCGGGACCTTCGTCGAGATCGGTGCGCTGGCGAAGATGCCGGGTGCGGCCGAGAGTGGTTACGGCGACGGCGTGGTCACCGGACACGGGCTGGTGCACGGGCGCCCGGTGGCGGCATTCTCCCACGACCAGTCGGTCTTCGGCGGAACCGTCGGTGAGATGTTCGGCCGCAAGGTCGCCTCGCTGATGGAGTGGGCGGGCAAGATCGGCTGCCCGATGGTCGGTATCAACGACTCGGCCGGTGCGCGGATCCAGGATGCCGTGACCTCACTCGCGTGGTACGCCGAGATGGGTCGCCGCAACGATCTGCTCTCCGGTCTCGCGCCGCAGATCTCGGTGATCCTGGGCAAGTGCGCCGGCGGCGCGGTCTACACCCCCGCCAACACCGACATCCTGGTGGCCGTCGAGGACAAGTCGTACATGTTCGTGACCGGACCCGATGTGCTGAAACAGGTGAACGGCGAGGAGATCTCGGCCGAGGACCTCGGCAGCGCGCACAATCAGGCGCGGTGGGGCAACATCCATCACGTCGCCCCCGACGAGAAGTCCGCGTTCGACTGGGTCCGTGAGTACCTGCAGTACATGCCGTCGAGTGCCTACGAGCGGCCGCCCGTCGTCAACCCGGGTCTCGAGCCGGAGATCACCGAGTCCGATCTGTCGCTCAACGACTTCATGCCCGACAACGACAACGCCGGGTACGACATGCACGACATCATCATCAAGCTGTTCGACGACGGCGCCTTCCACGAGGTGGGAGAGTTGTTCGCGCCCAACATCATCACCGGGTACGCACGGGTCGACGGCCGGTCGGTGGGTGTGGTCGCCAATCAGCCGAGCGTGATGTCGGGTGTGCTCGACACCGACTCGTCGGAGAAGGCAACGCGTTTCGTGCGCATCTGCAACGCCTTCAGCATCCCGTTGGTGTTCCTGGTGGACACCCCGGGCATCCTCCCGGGTCTCGCGGAGGAGCAGAAGGGCACCATCCGACGCTCCGGCCGCTTCCTGTACGCCTACGTCGAAGCCGATGTCCCCAAGGTGACCGTCGTGCTGCGCAAGGCTTACGGCGGCGCCTACGCGGTGATGGGCAGCAAGCACCTCGGTGCCGACGTCAACTTCGCCTGGCCGACAGCGAAGATCGCGGTGATGGGCGCCGAGTCGGCGGCCGCGGTGCTGACCCGACGTCAGACCGAAGGTCTCTCGGCCGCCGAGGCGGACAAGATCCGCCGCGAGTTCATCGACTTCTACAACACGATGATGGCCACTCCTTACCTCGCCGCCGAGCGTGGCTACGTCGACGCGGTCATCGAACCCGCCGAGACCCGGTTGCAGCTCCGGAAGGCGTTGGCGCAGTTGCGCGACAAGGAGGTCCTCAAGACCCCGCGCAAGCATTTCCTGATGCCGATCTAGCGACGGGCCTCGCTCCGCTCTGAGGTGCGAGCGCAACCTGTACCTCCTCCGCTCCCAATCCGAGAGGATCACAGCCCCCCTGCTCCCTGAGGAGCGAGCTTGCGAGCGTCACGAAGGGTCTTGGTGACCTCGGGTCGCGAAGACCCTTCGTGACGCGCCCTCCGCAAGCTCCGGGCGCTCCTCAGGGAGCAGGAGTAGACGCGCCCTCCGCAAGGTCCGGGCGCTCCTCGGGGAGCAGAGTGCGTGGTAGTGCGCGGGTAGCAGGACTGCCTAGTTCTTCACCGCCCGCATCGGTCCCGGTGTCCAGAGTCCGTGGTGGGTGTCGGTGGTGATGGTCAGTTCGGCGTCGGTCTGCGGGAGGATCGGGGTGAGGCTCTGGAGCATGCCCCAGTCCTTGGCCCAGTCGTTGCGCAGGTACGACGGGTACACGCGCGGCCGCAACTCGTTCTCGATGATGCCGAGCGGGCCACCGGAGTCGCCGGCCATCCAGCGCTGGGAGTTGACCCGTTCGCCTTCGCGGTCCGGCGAGATCCGCCACTCCGGTGTCTCCAGAACCCCGTACTTCACCTGGGCGGGACGCTGACACGGGAAGGCGAGACCTGCCTCCCAGTCGATGAGCACCGGATCCTCGCTGCCCACCAGCGAATTCAGCGTCACCATCGACGAGACGCGTGGCGGGGTGACGGCCAGCCACTGGTCGCGCAGCGTCGAGGTGTCCTCGGCGAGAACGCGGACCACCGTCGCGCCCGGGGGCGCCTGGTCCATCGGGAAGCGCAGGTTGCGCCACTCGGGGGCACCACCGATGTCGAGCGGCACCATCTGACCGGCCGGTGCCACCGTGCCGTCCGGCGCGACGCGGCCGAACTGCAGTCGCACTCGCTGTCCGGGCCGGGTGACGGCGAGGTCGTCGATGTACTCGACCTGCCCCGCCACCGACATCGTGACGAGCGGCTGCTCGCCGGAGGGGTTCTCCGGCAACTGATACCAGTCGGACGTGAGGCGTCCGGTGCCGCTGGGGGAGTTGTAGGTTCCGAGGACCGGGGTCTGGCTCGGTGACAGACCGAACGGCAGCTTCACGGTCGACCCGTTGACGCCGGCCTGGGCGGTCTGCCCACCGCTGGTGTCGCTGGAACCGGTCGTGGTGTCGGTCTCGGCGCTGGTTCCGTCCTCGGTCGGATCGGACTGGGTGCGGTCGACTTCCGCGGTCGAGGTGCCTGACGAGGACTCCTCGGCCTCCTCTTCGGTCTCCTCGGACAGGTCCGACGCCACTCCGTTGGGGTCGAACCCTTCCATCCCGGTTCCGGCCAGCGCGGCGCCCGGCGACGGGTTGTCCTGTCCCGCCACTCGCGCGGGCGACAGCAGTCCGGCGTTCGGATCGTCCTCCACCAGTACGGCGTCGGCGAGCGCGCACGGCTGTCCTTGGAGCGCGTTGACGTTCGAGCTCAGCCACGACCACGAATTGCGCTGCGTCCAGTCCGCTTTCGCGAATGACACCAGGGTGAACAGCAGCATGATGGTCGACACGACGATGATCGACGGGCTGCGGAGTCGGGCGAACACCGACCGCGACGTACCGGTCCGGACGGCGTCGTCGACGTAGTCGTCGCGGAAGTGTTGCCACAGACCGAGAGCGGTCAGCGCCACCGCCACCGCGAGGATCCCGGTCCAGAGCGGAATGCCCCGGACGTCGGGAACCGCGTCCCGCCAGGGGATTCCGTAGCTGCCGACGTACCACCACTGGTTGCGTCCGGAGAATGCGAGCGCCAGAACATATGCGCAGGCGGCGGCGAACAGGGTCCGGTTGCGGCGACGACGCATGATCGTGCGATCGGCGCAGGCGGTTGCCACCGCGGCGAGCGCGCCGCCGATCGCGGCGTACACGCCGAGCTGGTGGGTCCACTTGGTCGGCAGGAATGCCATCAGCACGGCCGAGCCGGCGACCATGGCGACCAGACGCCACGTGGGTGCGGTGGCGATGCCGGGCAGGCGGCGCCGATTGAGCAGCATGACCACGACCAGGACGAAGCAGGTGAACACGATGAGAATGCCGAAACGCCGGGCGATTCCGCCGTCGGCGGTGGGGTTCATCAGCATGTAGTAGCGCATCGGCTCTTCCCACCACTTGTTGGTGGGGCCGACCTGCCCGTTGACCGAGACCGCCTCCAGGATCGGTGCCAGCGGCTGGTCGGCGAAGATCTCGAACATCACCGCGAGCCCGGCGGCGAGGATCGGGAGGAGAAGCGGCCACAGACCGTCGCGCTTGCGGCGCACCGCGAGACGTTTGATCAGCGGCCGGATGCCGGCGATCAGGGCGATCGAGGCGATGACGCCGGTGGGATGGATGGTGAGGGTGAACGCCGCGGAGATGATGCCGATCGTCAGCGGGAAGAACCGGCCGGTGGCGATCGCGCGCTCGACGCACACCCAGGTGAAGATGGTGCCCAGCGCGATGAGCGGTTCGACGCGCAGTCCGTTGTTGTACGGCATCCACACCGCCAGGAAGACCAGGGCGGCAGCCCAGATCGCCGGCGTCGACTCGCGGACGGCCCGCCCGAGGCGGGGGATCGCGGCCCGGCTGATCAACCACCACGACGCCATCGCGAACAGGAACGGCAGCAATCGCAACCACGGCGTCGCGGTGCTGATCTCCATCCACGCCGACAGGTAGTGGTAGTGCCAACCGAACGGATCCTGCGGGACACCGAAGTAGCGGTAGTAGTTGTCGAGATAACCGGCCTCGCCGGCGATCCGGCCGACCGTCACCTGGTATCCGTCGTCGGCAGTGTTGCCGCCGACGAACAGCCAGATCAGCAGCACCAGGGTGACGACTCCGTCGACCGGGCGTACGCGCCACCAGCCCGCCGGGAAGATCTTGTGATGGCCGCGCGCGTCGCGGGCGTCGAGGACCGCCAGCGCGGCAAGGGAGAGGATCGTCGACGCGATGCCGAGGACCAGCAGCCAGAACTTGAGTGTCGTGGGCGTGGAGACGAACCGGGTGTCGATGGTCGACCGGAAGGAGAGTCCGTCGGTGCTGACGTCGGCCGGAAGGCTCGAGTACACACCGATGATCTGCGGCCGGGCGTTGGGATCCCGCAGATCGAAGGACCGGACGGCGCCGGTGTCATCGTCATTCGGCGCGCTCGCTCCGCTCCCGGCGCCGGCGGCGTTCTCCGGCAGGCCCTGGATCGACCCCCGCGTGCCCTCGGTGTCGGATTCGACGACGATCCGGCAGTCCGGCGCCGACTGTGCGGCCGCGCGAGGAGTGTTGAGCAGCACGACGTTTCGTTGCACGACCTGGAGCGAGTCGGCGGTGGCCCGGACGAAGAGGCCGACCTTGCCTGCCTCCGCGCCGCCTTCGGGCACCGTCGACAACAGCACTCCGCCGGACGCGGGCAAGGACGCGCCGAGTGCACACGGAACCGTGACGTCCATCGAGACCGGGACGAACGACACGTTCGGTGCGGCGACGTTCGCCACCGAACCCTGTTGCGGCCAGGTCAGTTCGGCCTTGGTGTAGTCGACCGGCAGGAACGGGCTGAGCAGTGCGAGCAGGATGCCCACGATGCCCGCGGTCATCGCGACGATACGCGCGGTGCCGGCGTGGCGTTCGGCGAAGCCCGGGCGGCGGTCGCTCACGAATGGCGCGGTGTCGGCGGGACTTCGGGAAGAAGTGTCGGTGTCTGCCACGTCTGCCTGGTTCTCTCCGGTGTGCCGCGTCGCCGGTTCGGCGTGCGAGTGGTCGGGGTCAGTCATCTTCGGGCACCACCCTGATCGGGCCGGGGCGCGACCATCCCCAGGTGGTCGACGTTCCCGTCTGCACGTCCGCGGGTCGCGCCTGCGGCACCAGCGGGGTCAGGCGCTGCAGGTTGCCCCACTCGCGGTACCAGTCGTCGTCGAGGTAGGTGGCGAGGGTCGACGGCCGCGTGAGCGCCTCCACCGGCGCCAGCAGGCCGCCGTCCTCGGTGGCCATCCAGGTCTTGGACTGCGAGTTGGCGATCCACGACTCGGGCAGGATGCGCCACTGCGGGAGGTCGAAGACGCCGTGGTGGGCGGTCATCGGACGCTGGCACGGGAACACCGCGCCGGCGGCGAAGTCGATGAGCACGGGATCGGTGGAGCCGACGACGGTCTGCAGGGTCTGCAGCACCGGGGCCCGCGGCGGGGTGATCGCGAGCCACTGGTCCGGGTCGAGGTTGTTGTCCCGGGCGACGATTCGCATCACGGTCGCGTCAGCGGGAACGCGGTCCATCGGGATGCGCAGGTTTCGCCACGGGCGGTTGGTCCGCTCGGGGTCGATCGGGATCGCGGGCGCGCCGACCTCCTCGAACTGTCCGTTGGCAGGAACATTCGGCCCGCTCGCTTCGCTCCCGGCGCCGGCTTCGGACTCCCTACCGAACTGAACCTCCAACGCCTGCCCGAAGTTCGGGACGCCGTCCCGGTCGAGCGTGAAGACCGCGCCGGCGGCGGTGATGACGATCAGCGGTGAGGAGTCGCGGGCGGGCAGGCGATACCAACCGGTGGTCAGAGTGGCCTGGCCGCTGTTGGTCTCGTGGCTGCCCAGCACGGGTGTGGTCGCCGGATCGAGGCCGAATGGCAGTGCCGCGGTGCTGCCGTTGACGCCGCGAGGCCCGACGCCGCCGGTGGTTCCCGGGTTGCTGCCGTAGACGATGAACGTCTTCGACAGGTCCGCGGAGGTGTTCATCGCGCCGGGTTTCTGGGCGCCGGCCTGCGGTGTGAGGTCCGGCTTCACCCCGTCGGGACGGAATCCCTCGGATTGCCCCTGCAGCGTCGACGACGCCGTGCCGCCGTCCGCGGGTGCCAGCATGCCCCGGTTCGGGTCGGGCTCGACGAGCACGGAATCGGCCATCGCGCAGGTGTTTCCGCGCGCGGAGTCGAGATTGGCGGACAGCATCGTGAAGGTGTCCGCGCGGCTGGTCGCGGCCTTCGCGAACACCGCGAGTTCACTGACGACGATGAGGACGGCGATCACCGCGATCGGTGCGGACGCGACCCCGATGCGCCAGCCGGCGGGCGCGGCACCGCGGTCATGTGCGAGGCCGGTCTCGTCGACGAAGTCCATCCGGAGGTGTTGCCAGATGGCGAACAGCAATGCCACCACCGCGAGCGCGAGGAGCACGGTCGACACCTGGATCCCGGCGACGACAGGTGCCTTGTCGAACCAGGCGATGCCGAAGTTGTAGGGCCACGGCCAGGCGTTCTTGCCCGCCGCTGCGGCCGCGCACGCCACCAGCAGCCCGGCGACCAGGATCGACAGATTGCGGAGCGTGCGGCGTGCCGCCTGCCCGATCGCCACGCAGGCGACGGCGGCCAGCGCCGCGCCGAGGCCGGCGAAGATGCCGAACTGGATGGTCCACTTCGTCGGCGTGAACGACAGGAACAGGATCGTCAGCAGGGAGGCGCCCAGTGCCCGCCACACCGCGCCCGGATCGAGGCCGTCGATCCGCTTGCGGCGCAACATGATCGCCAGGACGACGAACATGGACACGGCGAACAGGAGCACCGGGATGCGGCGGGCCAGGGCGCCGTCGGTGGTGTTCACCGCGAGGAAGTAGTAGCGCAGGAGTTCCTGATACCACGCCAGCGTCGGACCGACCGAGTAACGGATCCGCAGGGCCTCGAAGACGGTCGCGAGGGTCTGGTCGCGGAAGACGATGATGACGACCAGCGCCACTCCGGCGAGGAGCGGGGCGAGCAGCGGCAGGAGCCCGTCTTCGGCGCGGCGTCGGACCAGGATGCGGAGCATGGGCCGGGCGCTCGCGATGAGCAGGGCGAGCGCGACGAGACCATGCGGGGCCAGGGCGAGCGTCAGCGCCGCGGTGAATGCGGCGATGACGGCCGGCAGCATTCGTCGCGTCGAGACCGTGACCTCCACCGCCCACCAGGTCGCCAGGGTGCCGAGGACGATGATTCCCTCGCTGCGCAGCCCCGAACACATCGGGAGCCAGAACGCGAGGAAGACCGCCGCGCCGGTGAGCATCGCCCACTGCGACCGCCGCACGGCGCCACCCAGGCGGGGCAGGAGAACTCGGCTGAGGATGAACCAGGCGGCCAGGCCCGCGAAAAGCGACGGGAGCCGCATCCACAGGCCGGTCGTCGAGATGGTCGACCAGTACGCCAGGAAGTTGTAGTACCAGTCGAACGGTGCCTCGGGGATGCCGTAGAAGCGGTAGTAGTTCGCGAGATATCCGGCGTCGGCGGCGTTGCGCCCCATGTTGAGGATGTAACCGTCGTCGGGTGACCCCGCCCCGAGGAAGTGCCAGACCACCAGCGTCACCGTCACGCCGATGTCGGTGGGGCCGGGCCGCAGGACCCGGCGCCACCGGAGGCGCCGGCCGACTCGTCGGTGATAGCCGTGGATGCGGTCGAGGCGTCCGACGGCCACGAGCGCGACGATCGCGGCTCCGACACCGACGACCATCACCACCCACTTGAGGATCGACGGCGACGAGTCGAAGCGATCGTCGATCTCGAGGCGGACGTCGACACCCGGGGCGGCCCGGAGCTGTTCGGGCGTGAGGTCGGTGAAGATGCCGGCGATCTGCGGGTTCGACGCCGGTTCGGCGAGGCCGACGGCGCCGCCGCCCGCGATCGCCGGTCCCGGGGGCAGACCGACGAACTGCGCGCCGGTCGTCGTGGCGTCGGAGAAGATGCGGAGTTCGGTACAACCGGCCAGCGCGTCCCGCGGCACCGAGGCAAGCGTCTTGTTGCGGTTGGTGACGGATACACCGTTCGCGTCGGCGACGACGAACAGCCCGTTGTCCCGCGCTTTCACCGCGGCCGCGGGCATCGTCGACAGCACAACGGTCGACGAGTCGGCGGGGGTCGTCGACAGCACGCGACACGGGATCGAGATGTCGACGTTCCGTGCGGTCTGCGCCACGAGCGGAGCCGTGACCGATGCCGAGGTGTCGGTCTGTTGTGGCCACGTGATCGACGCCGTCGAGGTGCTGACGGGCAGGAACGGGGTCAGGACGCCGGCGACGACGGCGATGAGCCCGGCGACCGCGGCGACGAGCGCGACGGTGCGGGACTGCGGTGCGCCGGACGCACGCTGGGCAGCAGCTCCAACGGTGGTGTCGGCGTTGCCAGCGGACACTTCAGGCGACTTCGGCACAGGCGCATCGTAGTCAGCCATGCTGTGACAAACCCAAATCCCCTGACCGGATAGCTGGATGTGGCTTGGGTGGCTTCGACACGGCTCCTCGCTGCGCTCGTCACCTGCTCAACCAGCGGGAGAGGCGAGGCCGCCGGATCCCCGCCCGCTGGCCGAGCAGCGTCGTCCGAGCGCAGCGAGGCAGCCGGCTCCCCGCCCGCTGGCCGAGCAGCGTCGTCCGAGCGCGGCGAGGCAGCCGGCTCCCCGCCCGCTGGCCGAGCAGCGTCGTCCGAGCGCAGCGAGGCCGCCGCGTCCGTCGAGGTCACTTGCCGCGCGCGACTCGGATCAGGAGAACCGCATGAGGATCGAGTGCACGGCCTGGGTGACGGTCATGCGGTCGTAGGTCTGCACGAACTCGAAGGTGCGCTCGAGATCGGGACCGGCGTCGTGCTGGTCGCGCGCCGAGAGCAGCGCCGCGAAATGTGGCCCGAGGACGGCGACATTCCACTCGTTGATCAGGTCGTCCTCCGCGTCGAGCGGCGCGCGGTGGACGTTCCCGTCCCGGATGTCGGGCAACCCGACACCGTAGACCCCGGCCAGACCGGTCTTCTCCGACATCTCCCGCCACCGCTTGGCGGTTCGCGAGGTGAAGTGTTCGGCGAACTGGAAGGTGCCCAGCACGATCGCGGCACCACCGATGGCCGCCTGCTCCTCGAGTGCCTTGCTCATCTCGATGAGCAGGCGTTTGTTGCCCATACGCGGCGGGATCGAGGTCGACGCGATGCGGTACGGCGTCGACTTGTCCGGGCCGGGAGTGGTCCACACCGGCATCTCGGGCAGCGGCACGACGGTCCGGGTGGCGAGGACGGACGGGTCGGTCACGGCGGGGTACAGGTCGCCGATACCGAAGGCGGCGCCCATCGTCTGGGCAGTGATCCGGGTGGCCTCGTCGTCGACGCCCTCGGCGATGACGACGGCATGGCTGCGTTCGGTGTGCGCGGCCAGCGCGTGGGCGAGGTGCGCGGCGTCGGAGCTGGTCCGCGACGTGAGCAGTTCGGCACCGGTGACGATGATGTCGGGCTCGACGAGGGAGAGCAGCGTGGCCGCGTGCTCGCTGCGGACGAGCCCGTCGACGCAGATGATCTTGCCGGCCGCCCGGGCGCGGGCGACGCGGGCGAGTGTCCGCTGCGGGCTGCGTTCGACGGCGTCGGGGAGGATGACCATGACGTGGCGTTCGAGGCGTCGCGCCGTCTCGTCGTCGAGGTTGTCGATCAGGTCGAGATCGAGGGAGACCAGCAGCGGCAGGATCTTGGCCAGCGACTGCGCACGTTGGGACGCGGCCATCTTGCGCTTCCGCTCGTCGAGTACAGGGTGTTCTTCGACGAGACGGGCGGCGCGTTTGAGGGCGGCGGCGGTGGCGAGCCGGGTGCCGGCCGGCCCCCGGAGCTGCAGTTCGACGGCGGCGAGAGCGCCATCGGACAGCCGGCAGACCGGCGCGAACTGCATGTGGAGCTCCAGATCATCGAACAGGGTGAATGATCGCGTTTCGGACACACGTGCCTCCCCGTCAGAGCGGAAAAGCGCCCCGATCGATCTGGTGGACGCGGATTGCTTCACATCCTGTTCGCGGCATTAGCCTGTGGTCAGCGTAACAAACCACGAACCGTGGACACGGTCGAGAAGCCCTTGGTCCCTGAGGTCCCAAGCGGCGCAAGGTATTCGGCTGTGAATCCGGGTGCGGGTGTCAGTGCCTGTTCGTAGTTGGTGGGTACAGAGAGGTGTTACCGCGGCCGCGACCAAAAGGGCGGAAGGTCGCGACCGCGGCTCCGGGGCGGGTCCGGGGGTGTGGTGACCCGCTACTCGGTCTGTTGCGCCAGGTCAGCGGGCTGCGTCGGCCGCTGCCTTTTCGCCGCTGGCGCCGGCGTGGGTGAGCTCACCGGTGTAGCTCTCGAGGTGTGCGCGGACGAACCACTGGAATTTCTCCAGTTCGGCGGTCTGTCCGATGAGGATGTCCTCGGTGATCGGATCGATGTCGCCGATCTTCTTGATTCCGTCGCGGTGCGAGGTGATGAACCCGTCATAGACCAGGTCGAGCGCGCCGAGGTGGGCCTGCGCGGTGTCGCGTCCGATGGAGTAGTCGCTCCACGAGCGGTCGTTCTCGATCGCCTTGGCGGTGCCCTTCGGCGACGCGCCGAGCGTGGCGATGCGTTCGGCGATGGTGTCGGCGTAACCGCGGACGAGCTCGACCTGCGGGTCGATCATCTCGTGCACGCCGATGAAGTTCGCGCCGACGACGTTCCAATGGATGTGCTTGAGGGTGAGGTGCAGGTCGTTCAGCGCGCTGAGGCGCTCCTGCAGAATGCCCACGACCTCGTTGGCGGCTTCGTTGCTGAGTCCAGGTGCGGTGAATGAAGGCATGACTCGAAGCTAGGCCGGTATCGGCGGCGTGACGAGGACAGCCGGCCATGAGTGACGGAACCGAGACAGCACATCTCAGTGAGATAACGAAGGCCTCGAGTGTGTTTGCCGCACCGACCGTGGGGAAACGACAAAACCCAGGTCGGCGCGGTGTCAGAGACCAGGTCAATACCCGCTGGAGCGCATCGGCGCGGGGTCGTACAACCCTGAACGACGAGCCGTCCCGAGGTCCAGTTCCGCAGCCGGAGCCGGGATGATCTCGGTGAACTTCTGCAGGCCGCCCCAGTCGCGTCCCCAGTTGTTTCGGAGGTACGTCGGCAGCAGGGTGGGTCGCAGCATCGCCTCGGTGATGCCGAGCGGACCGCCCGCGGTGCCAGACATCCAGGTCTGGCTGTTCTTCCGGGTGGCCTCGGCGTCGGGCATGATCCGCCATTGCGGTACCTCGAGGACGCCGTTGCGTACCTTCATCGGCTGCTGGCACGGGAAGACCATGCCGGGCAGCCAGTCGATGAAGACCGGGTCGGTCTGGCCCACGACGTCGTTGAGGGTGGCCAGGGTGCTGACCCGCGGTGGCGTCACCGCGACCCATTCCGACGGTGCGGCCGCGGTGTCGGCGACCTCGACCCGGACGACATCGGCCCGGGGCGGTGCGTCGGCGAGCGGGAACCGCAGGTTTCGCCAGGTGGGGGTCTCGCCGATGTCGACCGGGAACATCCGGCCCAGCGCGCTCACCCGCCCGTCGGCCTCCACGCGGCCGAACTGCATCGTGACCTTCTGGCCGGCGTGCACGACCCCGATGCCGTCGACCGCCTCGACCGATCCGGCGACTGCCATCGTCAGCAGCGGTGTGTCGTCGGAACGTTCGGGCAGCCGGTACCAGTCCGAGGTCAGCGAGCCGGTACCCGACGGCGAGCCGTAGCTGCCCAGGACGGGGGTCTGGGCGGGGTTCAGGCCGAACGGCAGACGCACCGTCGACCCGTTGACGCCTCGTGCACCCTGACCACCTTCGGTGCCGCCCTGCGCGGACGAGCTGTCGCCGGATTCGTCTGAGCCGGCGCCGGTCTGGGCGCTGTTCTGCGCGCCGGAGGTGGTCGACGACTCCGTGCTCTCGGTGGCGTCGACGGACAGGCGATCGGGTACGCCGTTCGGGGAGAAGCCCGTCGCGTCCGGTCCGGCCAGCGCCGCGGCGATGCCGGGGGCGGGCCGGCCGTCGACGGCCGCGGGCTGCAGCAGTCCGGCGGTCGGATCGGCCTCGACGAGAACGTCGTTGGCCAGCCCACACGAGTTCCCGGTGAGAGCGCGTGCGTTCGACTTCATCCACGACCACGAATCACGTTGCTCGTAGGCGCCTTTCGCGAACGAAGCGACCATGAACAGCACCATCAGCCCGGAGATGACCGGCAGCGGCGAGAACTTGAGCTTCGAATACCACTTGTCGGCCCCGCGCGTACGGGTCTGTTCGTCGACGAAGTCGTCGCGGAAGTGGAACCACAGGCCGGCAAGTGCGGTGGCGACCGCGGCGGCGAGGATGAACCAGGCGATGTTGATGCCGCCCACCGTCGGCGGGCGATCCCACCACGGGACGCCGTAGCTGCCGACGAACCACCAGCCGTTGGTGCCGGCGAAGGAGATCCCCGTGATCGCGAGCACCGCGGCGGCGAAGAAGCTGCGATTGCGTCGCGACCGCAGCACGGCCGGCGCCATCATGGCGCCCGCCGCGGCGGCGAGGCCCGCGGCGATGCCCGCGTACACACCGAAGTGGTGGGTCCACTTGGTCGGCGTGAAGGCGATGAAGAACATCGTGCCGAGGGTGACGGCGACCAGTCGCCAGATAGGTGCGCGCGCAATGCCGTTGGGATGCTCCCGCCGAAGTAGGCGGAGCAACACGACGAACAGGCACAGGATCATCGCCAGCACGCCGAAGCGTCGTGCGAGCGTGCCGTCGGCGGTCGGCAGGATCAGGTAGTAGTACCGGATCGGTTCCTGCCACCACTCCAGCGTCGGGCCGACGTCGGAGGCGACCTTGTTACCCGCGATAAGCGGGGCGAGCGGCTGATCGGCGAAGATCTGGAACAGTACCGCGGTGCCGGCCGCCAGGATGGGCGCGAGCATCGGCAGCAGGCCGTCCCGGGACCGGCGCGACACCAGGGTCTTCACGATCGGTCGGATCCCGGCCAGCAGTGCGGCGACCGCCATCAGGCCGCCGGGCGCGAGCGCGAGGGTGAAGGCGGCGGTGACCACCGCGACGGCGTAGGGGAGCAGTCGACGGGTCGCGATCGCGCGTTCCACGCAGCACCAGGTGAGCAGAGCGCCGACGGCCTCGGCCGGTTCCGGACGCAGACCGTTGTTGAACGGCAACCAGATCGCGAGGAAGACGAACGCGGCCGACCACACCGCCGGCGTGCTGTGCCGCACCGCGCGGCCCAGGCGCGGGATCACCTCTCGGCTGATGAGCCACCAGCCCAGCAACCCGAGGAGGAAGGCCGGTAGTCGCATGAACGGTGCCGCGACGCTCACGTCCGTCATGGCCGAGATGACCTGGAAGTGCCAGCCGAACGGGTCCTGTGGCACACCGAAGTAGCGGAAGTAGTTGTCGGCGTACCCGGCGTCTCCGGTGATCCGGCCGACGATGAAGTTGTAGCCGTCGTCGGAGGTGTTGGCGCCCGCGAACCACCAGAAGGCGAGAATCGCGAACACCGCGACATCGGGCGGCCGGATCGTGAACCAGCCCGACGGCAGGAAACGCTTGTGGCTGCGGCCGTCCCGGCGGTCGAGGATGCCGAGCGCGATCAGCGAGACGATCGTCATGAGGATGCCGAGCACGATCGCGGTGAGCTTCAGCAGGGTCGGGGTGCTGACGTAGCGGGTGTCGATGGTGGCGCGTAGCGACAATCCGTCACGAGAGACATCGGCGGGCAGATCGCTGTAGACGCCGACGATCTGGGGACGCATCTCGTGGTCGGCCAGCGCGAAGCCGTGCGCGGCGCCGGAGTCCGCGGCCGGTTCGGGCAGGCCCTCGAATCGTCCGCTCACCCCCTCGCCGTCGGCCCGGAAGACGATGCGACAGTTCGGATTCGATTGCGCGGCCGCTCGATCGGTGTTCAGCAGGGCGACGTTGCGGTCGGTGAGGGTCAGTGCGTCGGACGTCGCCCGGACGAAGAGCCCGCGGGCCCCGGCGTCCTGGCCGCCTTCGGGGATCGTCGACAGCAGTACTCCGCCCTGGTCGGGCAGGCGGGTGGCGAGTGAACACGGAACCGACGTCTCCATGTCGATCGGCACGAAGGAGACCAGCGGGGCGGCGACATCGGAGACGTCGCCGCCCTGCGGCCACTGCAGTTCGGCGGTCGACTGGTTCACCGGCAACAGCGGGGTGAGGATCGCCAGCAGGAATCCGAGCAGACCGGTGACGGTCGCGACGATCTTCGGGTTGACCGTGGTCGCCAGACGGGACGTACGAGGCGTACGGGACTCACTCATCGGATTGGGGCTCCACCCTGATCGAGCCGGCTCGTGACCAGCCCCATTGCGTCGTCTGTTCCGTGTCGATCCGCGCGTCCGGTGCGTCGGACACGAGCGGGGTCAGCTTCTCCAGTGCGCCCCAGTCGCGCACCCAGTCGTCCTGCAGGTACGTCGAGACCGCCGACGCGGAGGTGGTGGCCTCCGAGATTCCCAGCAACCCGCCGTCCACGCCGGCCTGCCACGTCTTGGACTGGGAATTGGTCAGCGGATAGTCACCCAGGATGCGCCACTGCGGGACCTGGGCGACGCCGTGGGACACACCCATCGGCCGCTGGCACGGGAAGTGCGACGCCACCCCGAAGTCGATGAGGGTGGGTGCCGTCGAGCCGACGACCGCCTGCAGCGTCTGCAACCGCGGTGCGCGCGGCGGGGTGATCCCGATGAACTGCTTCTCGCCGAGGTTGTTGTCCTGCAGCGACAATCGCATCACGGTCGCACGCGGCGGGGCGGCCGACATCGGTACGCGCATGTTGCGCCAGGGCATGTTCAGGATCACGGGACCGGGGTCGATGGGCAGGATGTCGGGGCCGACCTGTTCGAAGTTCCCGTCCGCACCCGGGCGGCCGAACTGCACCACCATCTTCTGCCCGAAGTTGCGTACGCCGAAGGTGTCGATGGTCGAGACGGCGCCCGCGGTGCTGAACACCAGCAGCGGTGACGCCGCGCGGTCGGCGGGCAGGTCGTACCAACCGGTCGTGAGCCGGGCCTCGCCCGGGTACCCGTAGCTGCCCAGGATCGGCGTGGTGGCGGGGTCGAGTCCGTACGGCAACTTGGCGGTGGAACCGTTCACGGTTTCCGGTCCGCGCCCGCCGGTGGTCCCGGCGCCCAGCCCGCCGGTGATCGCGAACGGGCGGGCCATACTCGCCGACACGTTCATCTGTCCGGGGCGCTGGCTACCCGGCTCGGGCTGGAGGTCGTCGGGAATCCCGTTCGGGGAGAACCCGACCGGGTTCTCACCGCGCAGCGCCTGCGTCGTGGTGGCGCCGCCGGCCGGGGTGAGCATGCCGGCGTTGGGATCGAGTTCGACGAGGACATCGTCGGCGAGGCCACAGCTGTTGCCGCGCAGCGTGTTCAGGTTCTCGGCGAGTGCGGTCGACGCCGGGTACCGGGTCACCGCGGCTTTGGCGAACAGCAGTAACTCCACGATCACCAGCAGACCGGCGATCACCGCCAGTGGTGAGGAGGCGAGAAAGAGCCGTCGGCGATCGGCTCGGGTCTCGCCGGGCCCGGTGTCGGCATGTGCGAGACCGCGATTGGTCACGTAGTCCAGCCGCAGGTGTTGCCAGACCGCGACCGCGGCCGCGATCACGGCGAGGATGAGGAACAGCGTCGACGCCTGGTAGCCGGCGATGACGGGGGCGCGGTCGAACCAGGAGATGCCGTATTCGTAGAGGAACGGCCACGAGTTGTAACCGGCCATCGCGGCGGCCATCGCGAACAACAGTCCGGAGACGAAGACCGTCAGGTTTCGCGCCGAACGCGCCGCCGACTGGGCCACGGCGACGGTGGCCGCCGCCGCGATCGCCGCCGCCAGCCCGGCGAGCACGCCGAACTGGATGGTCCACTTGGTCGGCGTGAACGCGAACAGGAGGAGGGTGACCCCGACGGCGCCGATGAGACGCCAGACGGGTCTCGGGTCGACTCCGCGAATCCTCGTGCGCCGCAACATGACCGCGACCGTGACGAACAGGCCGGCGAGCAGCAGGAGCAGCGGTACGCGACGGGTGAGGGCGCCGTCGTCGGTGACGACCGAGATGAAGTAGTACCGCAGGAACTCCTGATGCCAGGAGATGACCGGCCCGACCGAGTAGCGCAGCTTGATCGCTTCGAGGACGGTGGCCAGGGTCTGATCGCGGAACACCACTATCAGCACCACCATGCCGGCGGCGGCGATCGGCGCGAGGAGGGCGAGCGTTGCCGCCCAGCGGGATCCGTCCATCCGGTTCCGTCGGTCGATGAGGATGTGCAGCAGTGAGCGGGCCGCCACCAGCAGGATGGCCACGCCGACGACGCCGTGCGGGGCGAGCGCCAGGGTGAAGCCCGCGACGAGGGCGGCCAGTGCCGCGGGCAGGAGCCGCCGGGTCGCGATGGCGTATTCCGCTGCCCACCAGGTCAGCAACGAACCGACGACGATGATCCCCTCGCTGCGCAAGCCGCTGCAGAACGGCAACCAGAACGCGGTGAACGTCAGGGCGCCCGCCCAGATCGCCCACGAACTGCGCCGTACCGCCGGGCCGAGGCGTGGCAGCAGCACCCGGCTCAGGACGAACCACGAGACGAGGCCGGCGACGAGTTGCGGGATGTGCATCCACAGCACGGACGGCGAGACCGACGACCACGCCGCAAGGAAGCTGTAATACCAGTCGAACGGTGCTTCGGGGATGCCGTAGAAGCGGTAGTAGTTGGCGAGGTAGCCGAAACCGTCGGCGGTACGGCCCATGTTGAGGATGTAACCGTCGTCGGGCGAACCGGCCCCGAGGACGCTCCAGACCAGCAGGATCGCGGTGACGACCAGGTCGCTGGCCCGGGGTTTCAGTGAATGCCACCACGAGCGGGTGCGCGCGCCGATCCGCCGGTGGTACCCGCCGATGCGGTCGAGCAGCCCCAGCGCGACGACGGCGACGAGTACCGACAGCGCGGCGAGCACCATCACGATGATCTTGAGGATCGACGGGGACGACTCGTACCGGTTGTCGATGGCCACCTGCACGCGCAGGCCGTCGGCAGCGGCGTCGCGTGCCTGCTCCGGGCTGAGGTTGCTGAAGATGCCGTCGACCTGCGGGCGCCGGTCCGGCGGCAGGGTCGTCGACTCGCCCAGCCCGACGAACTGCGCACCCGGGCCGGTGGGGGCGGAGAAGATGCGCAGTTCCGAGCATCGGCTCAGGTCGGCGCGGGAGGCGGTCGCGGCGAGACTGTTCCGGAAGGTCACGGTGATCGCGGCGTCGGTGGCAGTGACCCACAGCGACGACGACTTCGAGCGCGGCGCATTGGTCGGCATCGTGGCGAGGACCACGCCGTCCGGTGCCGACGCCAGCGTCGCGCACGGAATGCGGGCGTCGAGGGTCTGCGGGGTCTGCGCGATGAGCGGCGCCATCACCGACGACGTGTCGGCGTTCAGATCCTGCCCGGCCGGCCACTCGAAACCGGCGTCGACGGCCTTGACCGGCAGCAGCGGGGTGAGGGCACACAGCACGACACCGGCGATCCCCGCCACGATCGCGATCCACCGGGCGGTGCCCGCGGAAATCCTGGTCCCTTGCCCCGACGATGCCGGCCCCGACGAGGACGGTTCGGCGGAATCCTCAGGCGAGGTCGGGGCTGTCACAGGCACGGTGCCTCATCGTAAGCGACGTCCCCCGGGGTACCTAGGGCCCACCCCGCGGCTCTAATCGATGAGGTGCGTGAACGTCGGTACCCCTGCTCCCTGATCCGAAAGAACGACACAAACCATTGCTTCCCGAGGTGCGAGGAGCGCCAGCCGCCGGGCCGAGCAAGCGACGAAGGAGCGCGTCGAGGTCGACGAGCCACGAACATTGCTCCCTGAGGTGCGAGGAGCGATAGCGACGAGCCACGAAGGGTTCGGCGACGCATCTCACCAGGACCCTTCGTGACGGCCTCCGCAAGCTCCGGCCTCCTCAGGGAGCAATAATTGGGCCCGCTCCGAGCACAATAAAGCTCTTTCGTAGTCCACGACGGCCGTCAGGCCGCAGCTACTGCGGAGCGGCCGCAGCTACTGCGGAGCGGCCGGAGCTTGCGGAGGGCGCGTCAACCCCCTGCTCCCTGAGGAGCGTCCGGAGCTTGCGGAGGGCGCGTCACGAAGGGTTCCGCACTGCAAAGACAGTTCTCGCCCGCGGGCGGACACTACCAGCAACCACCGACAATCGACGGTGGCGACCCTGCTTAGCAAAGATTCTGTTGGACAACGTATTTCGAGCTGCCGTTTGCCCTTCTTTCGTGTACAGTCGAACGTACATGGATCTCCTGACCTGAAAGTGGGCGGTTTTCGGTCAGTTTCGATGTGGGAGTTCCGGGCATGCGCCGCCCCTGGTGAGGTTGGCCATCGCGATCAAAGCATCGGGAGTGT